>JBDKRX010000040.1:0-3810 GCA_039683175.1 Phycisphaerales bacterium | reverse complement strand
CCAAGGACCAGGGCGCGGAAGTCGTACTCCTGGTGCCCGCCGTCGTGAATGAGGAGGTGGGCTATGGCGAGGCCTATTCCCGCTCCCAAGCGAATATCCGCAAGCTGCTGCCGCTGGCGGCCGAGTTGCAGGTGACGATTGCCGTGGAGAACGTCTGGAACAAGTTCCTCCTGAGCCCGGTGGAGTTCGCCCGGTACGTCGACGAGTTCGACAGCCCCTGGCTGCGGGCCTACATCGACGTGGGCAACATGATCCTGTTCGGGTTCGCCCAGGACTGGGTCCGCACGGTGGGCAAGCGGATCGTCCGCATCCACCTGAAGGATTTCAAACGGGAAGGGTCCCAATGGACGAACCTGCTGGACGGCGACGTGAACTGGCCGCAGGTTCGCAAGGCTCTGGGCGAGATCGGCTACAGCAGCTATATGACGACCGAGCTCGCCGGCGGCGATGAGGCCTACCTCACCGACCTGGCCAAGCGAATCGACAAGATCATCGCGATGGGCTGAATCGCACGACAGGCAATCCCCGTTCTTGAGAATTGACAGGCGGCCCTCGGGCCTTCATAATCGGCTTGGGGTGGTTGTGGAACAGTCGCCCTCTTGAGAAACAGAAAGGTATGGCATCACGGGGAAGGAGCGTGCGATGGTCATCTTTGTGGGGAACTTTTCGGGTGATACGAGCGAGCAGGAACTGCTGGACAAGTTCGGGCAGTACGGCCAGGTCACGACGGTCAACGTAATACGGGACGAGATCACCGAACATGTATTGGGCTTCGGGTTCGTCGAGATGCCCGACAGCACCGCGGCCTACAGGGCCATCGCCGGGCTGCACCGGACGACCCTGGGAGGCGCGACCCTGATCGTCTGTGAGACGGCCCCTCGCATCGAGCGACGGCGCTTCGCCCAGAAGCAATCCTCGTCCAAGCAGATTCACACGGCGGGCCAGGGCTGATCCCGATTCCGTGGAACAGATGCCAACAATCTACAGCCTCTTGGGGCTGGGGAGCGAAATGTGTTCAAAGCAAACGATGTCGCCAGAAAAATGGTCATTACGGTTCGTCCGAACACCCCCATCTACGAGGCAATCCGGCTCATGGCGAACCGAAACCTGACGGCGCTGCCCGTCGTGGACGCCGAGCTGAACCTCCTCGGCGTATTGTCGGAAAAAGACGTGCTCCGTCTCCTCTACGAGACTGCGGACCGCGTGGATCAGACCGTCGCCGACTACATGAGCGTCAACGTGCCCAGCCTGAGTATGAACGCCAGCCTGATCGATCTGTGCGATCAGCTCATGGACTCGAGCGCGCGTGTAATGCCGTTGACGGAGAACGGCAAGCTGTGCGCGATTGCCAGCCGCAGCGACCTGATCCAGGGCATCCTCCGCGTCAAAGGCCAGGCGCTCTGAACCGCTCGCTTGCGACGCGGCACCGGCGGATTACCCGCCGAAAGAAAGTATGCCACCCGGGCACCAGGCACAGGTGGCATACGTCGTTGCATGGTTGCTCTCCTGGGAGCAAAGGGATCGGTTATCCCTGGACTTTGACCTTCACAGCCTTGCTCTTCTCGGCCTTCGGCAGCGTGACGGACAGGACGCCGTCCTTCACGACGGCCTCGATCTTGTCTGCATCGACCTCCGCGGGCATCGGAATCTCCCGACGGAACGAGCCATACGTGCTCTCCAGATGATAGTAGCCGTCGTGCTTGTCCTCGTGGGATTCCTTCTTCTCGCCGCTAAGGGTCAGCGTGTTGCCATAGACCGAGATCTCGATATCTTCGGGCGTGCAACCCGGGACCTCGGCACGAACGAGAACGGCATCATCCTTCTCGGCGACATCGATCGCCGGCCAGGCCCTCTCGGTGAAGAACGACAGCGGCCTGTCGAGCCCTCGGAAGAACCCTTCGAACAGATCATCCATCGGGCTGCGAAGCGAGCCCAATTCATTCCTGTTTCTGCGAACCCATGGTACGATTGCCATATGCATACCCCCTTTCTTGCCAAAACACGATTTCAAGTCTTTTCAGATTCGAATCCGTATTTCCGAAGGGGTAGTAAGCAAATCCCGTGCCAGACTGCAATCGGCCCTATTGACGCGGAAATTGCGAAACGAAATGAAGGTTGACGCCCCCCAGGCGTCCTATAGACTGTCAAAATGACATTTTCCAACGCCGTTGTGGCCGTGGGATACAGCGAATTTGCGGGTGAGGATTTGCCGAAGGTAGGACAACCGCATGGGCAACGCACAGGATACGGTACGCCTGGGCTCGATCCGCGAGACGATTCGCGAGCCGCTTACCCGGCTCATCGAACACATACAGGCGGCGCTGGGCGATCATCTCGGGAGCGTCACCGTCGTCGGCAGCGCCTTGACGGATGACTTCCAACTCGGCGTCAGCGACATCAACACCTTGGTCCTGCTGGACGAGCACAGCGTGTCGGCATTGAATGCCGTCGCCTCCCTGACGAAGTCGATGAGACGGCACAGGCTGTCGGCGCCGCTGTTGATGACAACGTCCTACATCGAGCGGTCGCGCGACGTGTTCGGCGTCGAGTTTCTCGATTTCCAACTGACCCACGAGACCATCCTGGGTGACGACCCGTTCACCGGCATCCGCATCGACAAACCGGACGTCCGCCTCCAGTGTGAGCGGGAGTTCAAGGCCATGCTCGTTCGGCTTCGACAGGGCTGGATCGCCGCGGCAGGCGATAGGAAGCTCATACGTGACATCCTCATATCGACCACCAAGGGATTGGCCCCCCTGCTGCGAGCCATGCTGTGGCTCAAGGACACATATCGGCCGAAGACAATGGCCGCGACGCTGAGGGAAGCGGCAGACCGGCTTCACATCGACCTGAGTTCCGCCCTCGCTGTGGAGCAATGGCGCCGTGAGAAGTCCCGGCCGTCCAACGCGGATATTGAGAACGCCTTCGTCGCCATCGTCGGAGCCGTGGACCGGCTGGCCGCGACCATCGATGAGATGGAGCAGTAGCCATGCATCGAAGCACGCTGCGATTCCTCGTGATGATCGTTCTGACGCCGGCGGTCGGCGCGGGCAACTACGCTCCCTCCCAATTGCCGATGCCGCAGCACTACGTCGAGGATCGCGCCGACGTCGTCCAGCCCGATCACGAGCACGCCCTCAACGGCCTGCTCCAGGAACTCGAACAGAAGACCGGCGTCCAGTACATCATCCTGACCATCCCCAGCACCGGCGGCATTCCTATCGCCTCATACTCGGTTGAGGTCGCGCACAACAACTGGAAGCTCGGGCAGCGAGGCAAAGACAACGGCATGCTGTTCGTGATCGCGGTCTCGGATCGAAAGTACTGGTTCACACCAGGCTATGGGCTGGAAGGGTTCCTCACCGACAGCTACCTCGGCAACCTGGGGCGACAGGTCCTCGTTCCTTACCTCAAGCAGAACCAGTACAGTGACGGCATCTACGCTGTGAATCTCGAAGTGGTCCGGCGGATCGCCGGCCAAATGCGTGTGACACTGACCGGCCTGCCCGCAGTCGCACGGACCCCACCGGTCAGTCGTGGAATGAATCGGCGCCCCGGCGCACCGTGCTGCTCGCTGCTGTTCTTTCTGCTCCCGATCTTCCTGATCGGCGGACTCGGGGCAGGGCGTCGCGGCGGAATGGGATGGCTGTTTCTCCCGCTGCTGGTCCGCGGGTTCGGCGGCCATGGCGGCTACGGTCGCAGCGGCTCCTTCGGAGGCGGCCCCTTCGGCGGCGGGTTCGGCGGCTTTGGCGGCGGCACAGGGGGTGGATTCGGGAACTTCGGAGGCGGTGGCGGCGGCGGCTTCAGTGG
>JBDKRX010000039.1:0-21959 GCA_039683175.1 Phycisphaerales bacterium | reverse complement strand
GTGCCCACGGTGGCCCAAGTCTTGCCGTCGGCGGAGATGTAGCCGGTAAACATGTCGGCGGATCGTTCGACCTTGACCCAGTACGGCGGTGCAACCACCGCGACACTCGTGGCGTTCGATGTGGCGTCATTGGCGCTCATATCCAGATCGGCAGCCGCGCGATTCTGGAAGACAGCTCCGTTGCCTGCGGCCCCATCGCTGTTCGCAGTCAGCACCATCTGGGCGCTTGCGGAGCCGCCGCGCAGGTTGTCGCGGATCATGGCGCCGCCCTTGGCCCACGTCTGGGTCCCGGTCCCGGTGCTGACAACCCGGGCGACTATGGTGCCGTTGCCGGTGAGGGTCTTGTAGGCGAAGGTGAACTGATCGGATGCGCCCCAGATGTCCGCGCCGCCGCCGGTGAGGGCGATCTTGCCCGCCGTTTCGGTGACGGGCACTGGAGCAGGCGCCGGGTAACCGCGTACCCACAGGCACAGTTCGCCGGCGCCGTTGCCGGTCCAGTTCTGGACCGGGTCGAATTCCCGCTCGGCTTCGCTGAAGAAGAAGTCCCCGGCGTTGTTGTACATCAAGGGCATCGACTGGGCGCCGCCGTGAACGATTGCCTTTTCGGCGAACGGGGCGTCCGTGTACCCGACCTGCGAGCCGCTGGCTTTGGTGGTCACGCCGTCGATCCAGGCGTGCCAGATCGTTGTTCCGCCCTCCATGTCGTCGTTGTAACTCTCGAAGTCGTCGATTGGCGCAAACTCCTGGGCCGTGAAGCTCCAGAGGTCGCCTGCATACGTGCCGGCGTCGCCCACTTCATCGACTCTCCAGTAGTACATAGTCCCGAAGTCCATGGCGGAGGGCGTGTACCGATGGTCGGTCACGGTCTCGGTCGCCACGGTCCCTCCGGCCACCGCGCTGGCATCGGTTCCGAAGAAGACCTCGTGCGAAGTGGCCTCGCGACCGGGTCGCCAGTCCAGCGTTGCATTGATGGCCACTTCGGTGGCGTCGTCCGCCGGAGTGGGCTCGAAGGCCTGCGCCGGGGGATAGACGACTCGCACCTCGCTGAGGCTGACAAGTCCCGTGGCGCCCCAGCCGGCGGTGATGGTCAATCTCACATGCTTCGCCATGACCTCGCCGAGATCGACGAGGGTGTTCGCCGTGTAGGAGGTCGTTGCCGTTCCCTGTGCGAACTCGGGCACATTCTCCAACGCGGCCCAGGTCTCGCCGTCGGTGGAGTACTCGATTGTGACGGTCTTGGCCCCGAAGCCCATGAACGCTTCGAGTTCCGAGTTGGCGTTCCAGACCCACAGTTCATGGAGCTTGTATTCCTTATCGAAGGTGTACACAATCCGGGCAGGCAGGCCGGGGGGGGTGACCCACATGGTTTTCAGATCGACGCCGTGCTGATCCGATTCGTCGAGTCCGGAGCCGTTAACCGTATTGATCGCCGGCGATGCGGCCTGTGCGCCGGAAGCGGTGACGGTCACATTGGTGATCGGATAGGCGTACGGCTCGACCGTGAAGCTCCAGACCTCGCCTTTGAAGACGGTGTTGTCGGGAGCTGCGTTGACCTCGTCGACTCTCCAGTAGTAGGTCTGTCCGTATTCGAGCAGGCCTTCCGGATCGAAGGAGGCGTCCGTTACGTTCTGGACGGGCTGGGCGGCGTCGCCGGCGTCCTCGGGGGTCTTTCCGAAGTACACATCGTGCGTAGCGGCAGTCTCTCCGGCGTTCCAGGTTAGGACCGCATCCCGATGGACATCCGTGGCGCCGCTGCCGGGAGAGGGGGACGTGGCGAGGCCGGTCCTCAGATCGTTGCCGGTCATGATCTCCTGGACTTCTGCCTGGGTCAGACTGCGGTTGTAGACGCGCACGTCATCGATCATCCCGAGGAAGCTGCGCGAGACGCCCTCATTCGTTCTGCCGATGCAGAGATTCGCGGTATCGGCGGCTCCCGGCAACACGATCCCCGATCCGTTTGTGCCGGCGGCTTCGCCGTTGACGTAATACACATGCGTGCCACCTTTGACCATGGCGCACACGTGCATCCATTCATTGAGCGTCAGAACCGCGTTGCTCAAACCGCCGTATCCCGCCGTGCTGAAATGGAGGGCACCGGTGGCTTCCGTGTACAGGTTGTACGACCGCTGGCCCTCTTGTTTTCCGATGATCCCTTGCCACGCCTCGCCGTTGGGGGCGTTGTATCGTCCTGCGTTGATCCAGACCGCCACGGCCACTTCGCTGCTCACCGTCAGGCTCTCGTCATGCGGGACGGAGACGTAATCGTCCACCCCATCGAACCTCAACGCAGAGCCGAAGACGCCGGTGGTCCACGTCGGACCGTTCGTCAGGGTGCCGTGGTTGCCGAAGGTGCTCGAATCGCTCGCGACGGTCCCGGAGCCTTCGTTGAACCACCACCACACGATGAGAGTCGGATCGGTGACGGCGCAGGCGGACCACGCCGGCGCCAGAAGCACGACACAGAACGCAGTGAGAACTACCTTCTTCAACATGATGTTCCTCCTTCAAGATATTCTATTCAACCACACGGTGCTCCATCCACATACGGACAACTCCTGCTGCTGCGCTGTGGTGATCGCCTGGAGAGAAGATATGTTTCGATGTGTGACTGGATTCACGGCAGTACGAATTCCTCCTCGGCAGGAATACTCGTTCGCGGACAGAGCCGCCAGTTTCTCATTCTATTCTATGATGTCGTGCACACGAGAATCAAGAAGAATCTGCACCCGTTCGTCCAGCACACAGGATGTTGCAGCCTGAAGCCGGCAGGAACCTCCAGAAAAAGGGGCCTGCGCCTTGCGGCACAGGCCCCACTCTGCTGCGAATGTACTTGCGATGCTCCTACTGGTCCACGGTGCTGCCGAACCCGATATCGTCGATGAAGACCATACCGGTTCCGCCGGCTGTCGTGGCGGTCTTGTCGCCGATGGTGATGACCATCTTCTTGACCTTGCTGAAGTTCACGCCTGCAAAGTCGCTCATCGGGATCACCCAGCGTGTCCAGTCGGCAACCGTTACGATGTCGGCGTTGGTCGCCGTGGCATTCTTACCGCCGCTGTCCTGGATGAGCAGGTGCATGTTCGCGGCCACGTTGTAGTCGGCGCTGGCGATCACGACACCCTGCCAGGCGCCTGTGACGGCGCCCGTCGTGGTGATATTGTCGAACTCGAAGGTCCGCTCCTCGCCGGCCAGGTGTGATGTGACGCACAGACCGATGCAGACGGGGTCCTCCATCGTGACGACTTGCGTACCCACGGTGGCCCAAGTCTTGCCGTCGGCGGAGATGTAGCCCGTAAACATGTCGGCGGATCGTTCGACCTTGACCCAGTACGGCGGTGCCACCGCCGCGACACTCGTGGCGTTCGACGTGGCGTCATTGGCGCTCATATCCAGATCGGCAGCCGCGCGATTCTGGAAGACAGCTCCGTTGCCTGCGGCCCCATCGCTGTTCGCGGTCAGCACCATCTGGGCGCTTGCGGAGCCGCCGCGCAGGTTGTCGCGGATCATGGCGCCGCCCTTGGCCCACGTCTGGGTTCCGGTCCCGGTGCTGACAACCCGGGCGCCTATGGTGCCGTTGCCGGTGAGGGTCTTGTAGGCGAAGGTGAACTGATCGGACGCGCCCCAGATGTCCGCGCCGCCGCCGGTGAGGGCGATCTTGCCCGCCGTTTCGGTGACGGGCACAGGGGTTAGCGCCGGTCGACCACGAACCCACAGGCACACCTCGTCCGCGCCGTTTCCAGTCCAGTTCTGGACCGGGTCGAACTCCCGCTCGGCCTCGCTGAAGAAGAATTCTGTGGCGTTGTCGTACGCGAAGGGCATCGACTGCTTGCCGCCGTGGACAATTGCCGTCTCGGCAAACGGGGAATCGGTATATCCGACCTGCGAGCCGCTGGCTTTGGTGGTTACGCCATCGGTCCAGGTTTGCCAGATGGTCGTTTCGGCCTCGATATCGTCGTTGTAGCTCTCGAAGTCGTCGGCCGGAGCGAATTCCTGGGCCGTGAAGCTCCAGAGATCGCCGGCATAGGTTCCGGCGTCGCCCACTTCGTCGACTCTCCAGTAGTAGGGGGTCCCGAAGTCCATGGCGGTGGGTGTGTACCGATGGTCGGTCACGGTTTCGGCCGCCACGGCCCCTTCGGCCACGGCATTGGCGTCGGTGCCGAAGTAGACCTCGTGCGAGGTCGCTTCGCGGCCGGGCCGCCAGTTCAGTGTCGTGCCGAGGGCAACTTCCGTGGCGTCATCCGCCGGGTCGGGCTCTCGCGCCTGGACCGGGACCTGGTAGAACCGCACTTCGCTCAGGCTCACCTGCGGCGTGACGCCGCCCCAGTTCGCGGTGATTGTCAGTCTGACGTACTTGGCGACCGCGCCGGCGAAGTCGACTTTCGTGTTGGCGGTGTAGCCGGGTTCGCTGGTTCCCTGCGCAAACTCCGGCACGCCCTCCAACGGCGTCCAGGTCTCGCCGTCCGTGGAGTACTCGATCGCCACGGTCTTGGCCCCGAATCCCATGACGGGTTCGAGCTGGGAGTTGGCGTTCCACACCCACATCTCATCCAGCTTGTAGGCTTTGTCCAGCTCGAACTGGATGACGTGCGGCATGGTGCTGGTGGCCACCCACATGTTCTGCAAAGTGACATCGTGTTCGTCGTATTCGTTGAGCCCGGACCCGTTGACGGTGTTCTGCGGGCCCATGCCGGTCTGGTTCGTGGAGGCCGACGTGGCCTTCACATTCGCGATCGGATAGGCGAACGGCTCCACGGTGAAGGACCAGACTTCTCCCTTGTAGGTGACGCCATTGGCGTCGGTCTCATCGATTCGCCAGTAGTGGGTCTGCTCGAATTCCAGAAGCCCTTCCGGGTCAAACGTGGTTTCGGCCTGGCTTGCGGCAGGTTGCGTCGCATCGTTGACATCGTCGTACGAGGCGCCGAAGTAGACGTCGTGTGTCGCCGCCGTCTTGCCTGCCATCCAACTGAGGGCAACATCCCGAGGCACGTCGATTGCCCCATCTGCGGGTTCCGGCCTCGCCGCCAACGCGGGGTCCGACAGGCCCTTCATGATCGCTTGAATCTCCGCCCCGGTCAGGACGCGGGTGAAAAGCGACATATCATCCAGAGCGCCGGTCATCCGACGGGCGGCCTGGCCGGAGGTTCCATCGCCGCCGAGGTAGATGTTGGCGTTCCAGTTGACGGCCCCGTGAGTGACTGCATTGACGCCGGTCTGGACGCCGTTGACGTAGAAGATCGCCTGGCTGGGCGCGACCGTCACCGCAGCAAAGGTCCATTCGTTGTCCACTACCTTGCCGGTTCCGCGCCAGCTCCAGGTGTTGGAGGCGTCGCCCCAGTGGTAGGCCAGCGTGTAGTCGGCCAGCACATTGAAGCCGGTTGCGCTGCCGCGGGTCATGATGAACGAGGCCCATTCCGGTTGCGCGCCGTATGGTTTCATCCATCCGGCCATGGTGGCCTCCGTCATCGTGATGTTGATGGCGGGGATTTCGATCAGGGTGGGAATGGTCAGCTCGACCGCACTGCCATGGATTCCGGCCACCCAGATCGGGTCGCCGTTGACGAAGGTCCCGTTGCGGCCGTTGGGGGACGAGTCGGCGACCACGGTCCCTGTGCCCTCGTCACACGCCCACCAGCCGACGAGGGCGGGATCTTTGAGGGGATTGAATGCGCCGTACGCGGCGCCGCCCTGGGCCAGGGCCAGTAACACGATGAGAAAGGTGAAACAAGTGCATCTCTTGGACATAGGACTTCTCCTTCTACGCAAGGCGATTCCGACGGCGCTCCGACCACACATCAGAGCACGCTCCCTCCGCCGAAAGACTCCACTCGTTCATATACCCCTGCTGCTGGAAGGGGCTGTCTTCCACCTTCCCTGCGGGATTATGGGGTTATATCGGCGAAATCACCTCCTTCCTCCAGGGGACCCACTATGTGGAAAACGAGCGCAACGGGCTCCGCGTGTGAGAAGGGCATGCACCGGACTCTTCACATCTACCCTATCGACCTCGGAACACACCGCGCCACGTCCTCCAACACTGGCAAAACATGCAATTCCATGTCAGTATCGGGTGTCTGGCGGTTCCCCATCCTCCCGGGGTGCCGCCACATCAAATGCAATGCAAGAAGACCACTCCTGCCACCTTCTCATTTATACTCTACCGTGAGGCGATCTGCAACGATATTTTTTTCGGACGCAAGGGGCGAAGGAAAGGCAGTTTTTCGTTGTATCGTCGCGGTTCTGCTGCTACAATAAGGAATGTGTGTGGACAGGCGTTGAAGGAGTACAAAGGCAACGATTCTATACATTCAGGAGGGCGCTTTGTGCGCCGCATTCTCTCTGCACCCCTTTTGGAGGAGTATCTACCATGAGAAAGTTGAGCGTTTTGGTGGCGGTTCTTGCGATGGTGGGCGTTTGCTCACTCGCATCAGCCCAGGCATTCAACGACGATTTCGAGTCCTATGCCGTGGGCACAACCTTGCACAACATCGCGGGATGGAAAGGCTGGGGCAACGCGGTCGGCGCGGCTTCGCCGGTATCCAACAAGTACGCCTACAGCGGCCTGAACTCGGTCGAGATCGTCCCCGCGGCCGACCTGGTCCACGAGTTCACGGCCAATGGCGGCGTGTGGCAGTTTTCGGCCATGCAGTACATTCCCAAGGGAACTACCGGCGAGTCGTACTTCATTCTGTTGAATCAGTACGACGATGCCGGGAGTGCGAATGACTGGTCCGTCCAGTTGAGGCACTACCTTGCCACCGGGAGCATCACCGCCGAATCGCAGGGCGGAGGCGCAACCGCCACGATCATCTACGGCCGGTGGGTGCAGCAGAAGTTCATCATCGACCTGGACAAGAACACCTGCGCCTGGTACTACGATGGCATTCTGATCACCACCCATACGTGGGACGACAACAACCACACGACGCTCCGGGCCGTCGACCTGTACGGCAACAACGCATCGCCGGTCTACTACGATGACATTCGGCTGGCGCCTTACGTTGCATTCCGGGCCTATGATCCCAGCCCGGCTGACGAGGAGACTGATGTCATGCCCGACGCGCAGCTCTCCTGGAAGGCAGAGGACGCGACGGCGACCCACAACGTCTATTTCGGCACGTCCCATGACGACGTCGCGGCCGCCAGCGTGGCGGACCCGCGGGGCGTCCTGGTCAGCGAGAGCCAGGAAGACACCACGTTCGATCCCGGTCCGCTCGAGATCGGACAGACCTACTATTGGCGCATCGATGAAGTCGGCGGGGAGCTGGGCGGCGATCTGGTGGCCGGCCAGGTCTGGAGTTTCACTGCCGAACTGTATTCCTATCCCGTTGACGGCGACGCGATCACTGCTACCGCGTCCAGCACGTTCTCGGAGGCGATGACGGCCGACAGGACCGTGGATGGCTCCGGTCTCAGCGACGATCTGCACAGCACCGCGCCGGCCGACATGTGGCTTGCCCATGTGACCGATTTCTCGCCGTGGATTCAGTATGCGTTCGACAAGACCTACATGCTCGACAAGATGCTGGTCTGGAACTCCAACCAGCCGATCGAGCCGTCGATTGGGTTTGGGGTCAAGACCGTGACGATCCAGACTTCCACCGATGGCGAAACCTGGACGGCTCTGGGCGACTTCGAGTTTGCACAGGGCACCGGTCTGGATGGGTATGAAGCCAATACGACCGTCGATTTCGCGGGAGTGGCCGCCAAGTACGTCAGGCTGGCGATCAGCGGCAACTGGGGCGGTCTCCCCGGGCCGGCCGGTCTGAGCGAAGTCCGCTTCTACCAGGTTCCGACGCATGCCCGCAAGCCGAGTCCCGCCTTCGGCGCGGCGGATGTGCAGCCGGTGGTGACCTTGAGCTGGCGCGCCGGACGTGGCGCCGATTCGCACCAGGTGTTCGTCGGCGCCGATGCCAACAGTCTGGCCCTGGTTGACACGGTTGACGAGCCTGCCTGCGAAGTGGATCTCGGTCTCAGCGGGACCTACTACTGGAGAGTCACTGAGGTCAGCGATGCCAACCTGTGGGAAGGCGATCTCTGGAGCTTCACCACGGCTGATTCCGTCATCGTCGACAGCTTCGAGAGCTACAACGACGATATGGATGCCGAAACCGCGATCTTCCAGACCTGGATCGACGGGATCGACGATCCGACGAATGGTGGTGGGGTTGTCGGCCACTATCCGAACCCCCCCTTCGCCGAGCGAACGATTGTCCACGACGGCGCCCAATCCATGCCGTTCGCATACAACAACGCGGGCAGTTACACCTATTCCGATGCGGTGCGGACGTTCGATGAGGCCCAGGACTGGACGAAATACGGTGTCACGACCCTGTCGTTGTGGTTCTACGGCAACGCGAACAACACCGGCGCCGGCCAGCTCTACGTCAAGATCAACGCCACCAAGGTGTCCTACAGCGGCGCGGCGACCGATATGACGACTGCCGCCTGGAAGCAGTGGACGATTGATCTGGCCTCGACGGGCGCTAACCTGAAGAAGGTCACATCGCTGACGGTCGGCGTCAGCGGCAGCGGGTCCCAGGGTAGCCTGCTGGTCGATGATATCCGGTTGTTTCCCTGACGGCGGCTGATCCGCGAACAAGGGGTTGGTTGACTGACGATACGGGGGATGCCATACATCGTCTCAGATGTATCAGGCATCCCCCTTTCCATTGGGATCGGCGCAGCCAGTCCCGAAATCTTGATGCGATTCTATGGTCGAACCTTCGTAACTCTTGTCTTGAAAAGAGTTTAGAATTGGTGCGGGGTGTTCTGCAGAAACCTTCCCGCGAGCCGGAATTCATTTGACGACGAAGCCGGTAGTTTGTAGGATAGTCAAACAACGATTATGTCTGGGCTCTGAATTGCCACGAGTGATCGTCGATCGTTCGCAGACAATTGGAAACGGGGAGTTGGTTCGCTTGTTACAGGGAGGTTTCGTTGGCGTCGAGCGTGTACTTCATCGAAGCGTCGGTGGCCGAGGGAGAACGGGCGATCTCCGAGAAGGCCAGGAGTCTGTTCCGGGCCGGCCGGTTTGCCGGCTGCTTCAAGGAAAACGACTTCACCGCCGTGAAGGTCCACGTCGGCGAGGATAAGAACACCACATATGTCAAGGCTCCCTGCCTGAAAGGGCTCGTCGAGGAACTGATCGCACTCAGGACGAAACCCTTCATCACGGACACCAGCACCCTCTACACGGGCCGGCGGCACAACGCCATCGACCACACGACCCTCGCGACCCAACGGGGGTTCAGCGTCGAGGGGCTGGGGGCTCCATTCATCGCGCCCGATGGTCTGTTTGGGACCGCCGAGACCATTGTGCGGATCGACGGGGAACTGGATCGAGAGGTTTCGATCGCGGCGGATATCGTCCGCTGTCAGTCGATCCTGTCGGTCGCGCATTTCACCGGTCACTGCGCCACCTGTGCGGGGGCCACGCTCAAAACGCTCGGTATGGGCTGTTCGAGCCGCAAAGGCAAGATGCGCCAGCACGCGGCGTTGAAACCACGGGTGAAGAAGGGCACGTGTACCCGTTGCGGCGAGTGCCGCCGGCATTGCCCCGCCGATGCGATTGAGTTGGATGAGGTCCAGGCGCACATCGACAAGGACAAATGCATCGGCTGCGCCGAGTGCGTGGCGGTGTGCCGTTTCGATGCCGTCGAGTACGATTGGAAGCAGGAAAACTCCATTTTGCAGAAGAGCGTGGCGGAACATGCCCTCGGGGTGCTCAAGGGCAAGGAAGGCCGGGCGGTCTTCTTCAATTTTCTCCTGTCGATTACCAAGGATTGTGATTGCTTTGATCGACCCCATATGCCTACAATGGTGGAGGATATCGGGATTCTCGCATCGACGAATCCAGTGGCGGTAGATCAGGCGGCCATCGACCTGGTGGAGACCCGGGGCGGAAGGAAGTTGCCCCAGCTTATCGGCGACGACCGGTTGGACTGGCGTCACCAGATCGAGCATGCAGTGAAAATCGGTCTGGGCGGGGCCGATTACGAATTGATCGAAGTGGGCAAATGACAAGGCCGAAAGGGTGCAAACGGTATGTCACTCGGACAAATCATCAGAGACAAGCGAGAACAGTTGAACCTGACATTGGATGAGGTCAGCAACCGGGTGAGTTTCTCCAAACCATACCTGTCCACGATTGAGACGGGCAAGGTGAAGAATCCACCGAGCGATGAACTGCTGACCCGGCTGGAGAAGGTGCTCAAGTTCGACTCCGGCCTGCTGCTGCACATCGCCCATCTGGAACGGATGCCGTCCGACATACGTGGGGCGTACGAATCCCGCGAGGCGGAGAACCAGAAGCTCCGCCAGGCGTTGCGCAAGCTTACCGCCAAGCGAACGCAGAGCAAGGAGATCAAGGATCTGCTGGCGCAGACGGGCGTGAACGCCGGAGAAGACAAGGCCACCATGTCGGCGGGCCGGCTGGTGCCGATCATCAACAAAGTCGCCGCCGGCTACCCGGCGGAGTTCAACGACCTGGACTATCCCGTGGGCATCGCCGACGACTACGTCCGTTGTCCCGACCTGCACGATCCGAACGCCTTCGCGGTTCGCGTGGTGGGCGACTCGATGGAGCCCAGGTTCCACGAGGGGGACATCGTGATCTTCTCGCCTTCGCTCGAAATCCGCAATGGAGACGACTGCTTCGTCCGCTTCACCATGCCCCATGAGACCACGTTCAAACGTGTCTTTTTCGAGGGGGACAGCAAAGTCCGTTTACAGCCGCGAAACGAGCGGTACTCGCCGACAATTATTGAGGGCAAGCGGATCGACGGCGTCTATCGCGCCGTGATGCGGTACGAGAAACTCTGACCGGCCGTTGGGGGGACTCTACTCGATGGCGAACCACGTCGTCGAATTCGGCGCCATCCGCAAGGGAACGGTCACGTTGTAGCCCCGATCCAATTCGTATCGCCTGGATTTGCCGTCTCGCTCGGCGATCGTGGCTTTTTTCGTCAGGCCGGTGTAGTAGAGAGGCAGCGTCAATTCCCTTGTGACCTCGCGGTTCAGGGGGTTGTGTACCACGGCGAACCCCTTGGTCTTCAATTCTGGATTGACGTGCAGGATGCAATCGATGTCCCGCCCATCAGGCCTGCGGACGTGAATGATGTCCGAGTCCAGGATCGCGCGGTGGGCCTTGTAGAAATCGGCCCAGCGTTTGACGACGGCTTTTGTCTCGTCCGTGTCGAAGAGCCTGGGGCCACGGTAGCAGGCCTGGACGCCGGAAGTGAAGTTCTGGCTCAGGTGCGCCTCGTAGGCGTCGAGATGCTCTGAGAGCGGTTCGAGCGTCGCGGCGGCTCCACCACCCTGGTATTCAGTCAGGGGTACGAACATCCATCCCATGCTTGGCGCCTTCCACCAGGTCCCGTCGAAGATATTCTGGCGGCCCAGAATGATCTGCCGCTCACGGGGCAGCGACCAGTTGACCTCGCGGTATCCCATGCCGCTTTTGGTGGAGCCTGCGAGGAAGTACCAGTCGGGTACATTCAGATAGACGCCTCGACCCCGGCACCATCGGTAGAAGTCCGCAATGACCTGCCACTGCCTCCATTGCGAGTCGGCCAGTCCGCTGTGGCCGGGATGGGAGGTTGAAGCGCAGTTGTCGCCCGGGTAGGAGCCGTCGTGCTCGATGATGTCGATCCCCGTATGCTCGACGAAGGTCCTGAGCCGGCGGAAGTACTCCTGGCCCCATGTGCTGCACAGGCAGGGAGAATTGCCGAAGATCGCGCCGCCGGTCTTGCCGGTCTGCGGATTGATTACGTCGTGTTCGTCGCTGATCCGCCGGCTGGCCAGGAGCGAGTACCCGCCCAGCTCGATCCCTTTGCTGTGGGCGTAATCGACCAGCTCCTTGACCTGGTCCATGTAGGCCGGATCGGTGTTCTCCGGGTCGAACCCGCTGCCGAAGGTCATGATGACCATCTCGAACCCGACCTCGACGCACTGATCGACCGCGAGCCGCACCGACTTCGGGTCCGCGCTGCGCACATGCATCAGGATGGGGTTCTCCGTCACCCACGGGGCGACCGTGCGGTACATCCGCCGAACAGCGAGGCCCTGGCGTTCTCGCTCCGTGCTGTCGTGTACCAGTTCGAAGGTTCGGAACGACTGGAAGGTCCGCCCCGGCTCGATGGCCACATCCGGCCCGAGGGGAGGCCTGCATTCCAGCATCACGGGCGTCTTGCAGAGGTAGTTGACCTGCGTTGTGTACTGGGGGTCCATCGCCCAATGCACCGTCTTGTTGGCCATCTGGGGATCGTCGCCGCCAAACGCGTAATCGCTTTCGATATGGAGGTTCGGATGTTGCCAGTGAGCTGGCTGGCCGACCAGCGATTCGTATTCGACCACAGCGAGGATCTCGTTGATGAACGTGTTCAGCCGGACGGCCTTCTGGCCGCCGTTGTGAATCTCCAGCCACTTTGCGAGCAGGGGGATGCCCTCGTACATCTCGTAGTAGACGGTGACCGTCACGCCGGGCAGGTAGTCCGCTGGTGGCTTGAAACGCAGTTTCAGCGAGGCCCCTGCAGGTGGCCAAGGCAGGTCGTCGCAGTACCGTTTGCGGCTCCAGGGGAAACGTGCTTCCGTTCTGCCCACCTCGTAGCCGACGAATTGGAACGCGTTCGGATCGGCCGTGAAGGAATCGACCCACTCGGGGCGCAGATAGGCGTAATCGACCTGGCCAAGCAGTCCGCCGACATTGAACTTGCGGCCGTCGATCTCGACGATCGCCTCCGGCTTGACCCCTCGCAAGATGGAATCGCCGGTCATGAGGTTGTCATAGGCGATCGTGGCGGCATTCGGACCCAGCCGGAAGGTCCGGCTGATCAGTCCGTTGCTCAGGGCCAGGTCGCTCCCGTCGCCGCTCGCCACGGTCGTTACGGGCGTCCTCACGTCCGTAACCAGCCAGTCCGGCGTCTTCGAACCGGCGGCGGTTGCGCCTGTCACCAAGACTCCCATCCATGTCACGACTACCAGCGGCATCTTCCCAGTCATGCGATTCTCCATTCCATGAAACGGCGTTGGGCCAGTTATACCGCCTTCTGCCCGGCGACGGCAAGGACGAGTGCGTAGACTTTTGCCGCTCCGGCCTCCTTGATCGCCTTGGCGCATTCGTTGAGTGTCGCGCCGCTGGTCTTGATGTCGTCGATGAGGCAGACGGTCTTGCCCGCGAATTTGTGACCGTCGCGAACTACGAACGCACCGGCAACGTTTCGGGCCCGCGCCGCCGGTGTGGCGGCCTGGGGCTGCGCCCGGGTTCGGCGAATGCGGACGAGATCCGTGTTCACTCTCGCCTGGGAGTGACGCAGTTGCCGGCAGAGGAGTTCGGCCTGATTGTAGCCCCGCAGAATCCGCCGGGTCCAGTGTAGGGGGACCGGGACGAACAACTCAATCTCGCGGCAGAATTCACTGCCCTGCAGGGCGGCGTCGGCAAGAGACGCCAACGCAGGCGCCAACTCGCTGTGGTCGTGTTTGAAGGCCAGGATCATCCTCTGGAGGGTCTCGGCGTAGACGCCGGCACGGGCGATCCCGTCGAAGTGGAGTTCCTCTGACCGGCACGCCCCGCAGCCGTCGGCGAGCAGACTGTAGCGGCTTGCATCCCGTCCGCAGCGAGGACAATAGTCGCCCGCCGTAGAGGTCAGAAGCTCGTTCCAGCACTGCCGGCACAGACCGTTGTCCTCGACACAGATGCCCTGGCCGCAGTCCTGGCAGACGGACGGCCACAGCAATTGACGGAGGCCTTGCCACGTCAGCACGGAAATCCGTCTGGCTCGGCCGAGGATGCGATAGACTCGCGATGATCCCATGACCGTCAATTATACGCGATGACCATCGCTCATTTCAAATCGTAGAGGCTGTTGTCCGACGACAGGAACCCGATCGGGACGTCACCCTGGGAGTTGCAGGCGTCGAGGGTCTTCTTGCCGACCGGGTCCGTCTGCGTGGAGATCTCGCTCCATGGTCCGACGTGACCGTCACAGAACGCGAGGTTCGTCTGACGCATGTGGCGATAGCCCTGCGCGCCGGAGCAACGCGCCGAGTCGGGCAGGAGTGTATCGCCCGGGTGGGAGAACGGCGCTCGCATGTACTTGTTGGCCCCGCCGGTCGGGCACTGGCCGTCTCCGAACAAGGTGGTCTCGGCCGGACGACCCACGTCGGTGATTCTCGCCGAGCCGACGGGCGACATCGTATCGATGAGCCCGATGTAGCTGGTGTTGTAGTTGTATCCTGTGTATGGATCGGCCACCGTGTTGCTGGCGCCCTTGAAAGCAGGGCATTGCTGGACCTTGTCGACAGCTTGGCCCATCCACAGCAGGCCCGCTTCGACATGGGTGGTCGCGGTGGCGCCGGACCACTGTTTCCACAGGGTGAAGTCCCAGGAGTAGAACCGCAGGATTTCGCCCTCCTGGCGATTGTAGTAGGCCACAGGATAGTGTTGGTCGTAGACCTCGCCATAGCTCTGGGCCGCCATCGCCATTTGCCGGAGATTGCTCAGGCACGTCGTCTTCTGCGCCTGTTGGCGGGCCGTCTGCAGGGAGGGCAGCAGCATGCCCAGGAGCAGGGCGGTCGTAGAGACGACGACCAGCGTCTCCACCAGACTGAAGCCTTCATGATCTCTCTGTCGCCACATGGCTTGCCCGATCCATACTGCTTGCGGCATCGGAGGACCGGACGATACGCCGGTCCCCCGATACGCACTTCTTCTCTTCCGATTGCCGGAGCAACTCAAACCTGTCCCCAGACGATAGCTCCCATGTTGCTCTCGACGATGGTCCGATCCGCTTCGTCGACGATTCCGTTGGCATCGAGATCCGCGGCCGCCGGGACTTCCGGATCGCTGATCGACTTGCCCTGATTGGCGATCACGATATCCAGATCTTTTTCATCGACTCGGAAATCGCCGTTCACGTCGCCGAGCGGCGCCGGGTGCCTGTAGTCGCCCGGGCAGCTCACATCGGCGACGGCGTCGATCTCCGGCTCGCCACCTGCCGCGGCATCGTCGATTCGAATGTACTGGAACCACTTGAGCTGGGTGTTCGGATCGACGGGCAGGTCGAGCCGGGCTATGTCATAGCCGGTCCCACCGGCCGAGTCGCCGTAGGTTTGGGCCACGCGGGCCACCGAACGGCCGCTCAGGCCTGCGCCGGACACTGCCGGATCGAGCGGCAGGGTGGGATTGGTCGGCTCGGCCCACCACAGATTCGTATCGCCCAAAGACGCGTCCACATTGCAGGGATCGCAGACCCGACCCAGCGTGGGGGCGAAACCGTCGCAGAAGGGCCCGTCCTCCGCCTCGGCCGGGAGCTTGATGAAGTTGGCGTCCTGAACCATGAAGTTCGGATCATTCGTGAAGCTGTACCAGGTGACACCGTCCTGGCTGACGGAAACGATGCCCGGCTCGCTGCTGTCCGAGCTGCCCACGATTACGTCGGCGAGATGAGCGCCATCCAGGTACTGTCCGTTGGCCGCCGCCTGGCATGCGTTTCCGAAGACGAGGAAGTCGATGCCATAGGGATTGAGCACATCGTCGCGAACGGGGTGATTGAAGGCCAGTGTGAGCGATCCGCCTTTTCCCAGGAAGACCAGCTCATGGGAGCGGAAGGCCGGGTAGACTGGCACGACCGGCACCGCTGCGGTTGTCGGCGCGATCCAGTCATCTCCGGTCGTATCGACCGTCGGGCGGCCCAGAGCGACATTGGGGTCGTTATAGGGTTCACCGCTGAGCCAATCATTCATCATACCCTGCGGCTGATAGTCGATCCAGCTCGTGGCGAAGTCGTTGGCGTCGTAGACATACCGCCCATATCCCGACAGGAAGGGGAGTTCCCACTGGGGCTCAGGCGCATTGTCACGACCGTAGATCCAACCATCGGCGTCGCCATGGCGAACGATCCGGTCGGCTGCTCCGGTCCAGGGTGAGATCCAGGCGTCCCTGCTGCCGGACTCGTCAGTCCAGTAGTGCCACCACAGCGTGCCCCCGCCGTAGCCCACGTCGTTGTGATCTTCATAGGCGATGCCGTCGATCATAGGCACTTGGTCATAGTAGACTCGTTCGGTGACGAGTTCGGTCTCGGCCTCGATGATATCCAGGAGCCCGACGCCGGTAGTTGTTTCCGCTTCGGTCTGGCCGAAATGGACCAGAAATTCGATGCTGAAACCATCCGCCCATTCGATATAGACTCGTGCTTCGTTGACGCCGGTGCCGACCTCAATGGGCGCTGCCGACGCGGTCGCAACGACCGTCAGCAACATGCCCAGTCCAAGCCATTTTCCGAGTTTCATCTTTCTTCTCCAGTCAGAATGCAGTCTTGCGGCCGATCAGGCCGTATTCTCGTTCTTCACACCCCCCTGGGCTCCTGCGAGGAGTCTGCCCCTCCCTACGGGGGCGTTTCTGTCACCCGGCGCATCCCGACCTCCTTTCCCGTTTGCCTGCCCTTATCGCGAGGGCGCAGCCCGCAGGCGCATAAAAAAAACGCCGTTCCAGCGAATCGGAACGGCGTCTCATGCCTGCGTCTTGCTCCGGATCGGTTCAGGATTCCCGAGTCCGTGCCATCACACGTGCGTTCCAAATCGCGAGAACACAACACCTTGTGCATCCAACCACAGGCAGGTTTTCTGGCTTGCGTCTTACCGGGAGGCTCCTTCCCATCCGCTCGCAGCGGATAGTGGATCGGGCTTTTCCCTGAGATTCCCGATTCGGGACTTCAGAGAAGCTCGGTGCCTCGGGGATTTCCGAATGCTCTTCGGAACAGACGCTCACAGCGGCGCGACCGTCGCGGATTTTCACCGCGTTCCCGTTTGCGTATCCCAGGGCGGGGGCCCTGAGACCTGCAGTCGAATCATACACTTGGCAAAGAACAGGAGGGGATGATATCGGTGGACTCCGTTGGTGTCAAGAGAGAAATCCTTCCCGATGGAATTGGCAGAAAGATGGTGTATTGCGGGGGCGGGAGTTTCGTATTCCAGGCGGGTCGTCAGGCCCGCCTGGAATACGCGGTTCGATGCACGGAAAGATCAAGAGTTAAACTGATCGAAGGATTCATCCTCGTCGAGCGGGATCTTCTGCTCGGGCGATGATTTGACGAACTTGGCGGCCTTCTTGTCGTGTTTGGCGATCTGATGGAACGCCTCGTCCGATTTCCCAAAGCCCTTGGTTCGAGTCATAGTGCGTTCCATGCTCTTGGGACCAGGGTGATGGGTGTGACTGTGCATCTGATCCGTATGCGTCTTGGGCCCTCGGCTTTGTCGTTGCGAATCACATCCCCCAACCAGAACGGCAAGTTCATTGACCATGTCGTTCATCGACTCTGCCTGGGCGGTGAGTTGCTCAGAGGCGCTTGCAGATTCCTCGGCGTTGGCAGCATTCTGTTGCGTGACTTTGTCCATCTGAGCGATTGCTGTGTTGACCTGGTCGATCCCCTGGGCCTGCTCCTTCGAAGCGGCGGCGATTTCGCTGATCAGATCGGTTGTTTTTCCGATGTTCCCGACGATCTCGTCCAGGATCTTGGTGACCTCGCCGGCGATGCCGACGCCGTTCTTGGAGTTCTTGACGGATTCCTGGATCATGTTGGCCGTGTTCTTGGCGGCCTCCGCGGATCTCATCGCGAGGTTGCGGACCTCCTCCGCCACGACGGCAAATCCCTTGCCTGCCTCGCCCGCGCGGGCGGCTTCCACCGCCGCGTTGAGCGCCAGCAGGTTGGTTTGGAAGGCGATCTCGTCGATCACCTTGATGATGTTCGCCGTCTCGTCCGAGCTCTTCTGAATCTGCTGGATGGCGGCGTTCATCCGTGACATGGCTTCGGCGCCCGTGCCGGCGGATTTCCGTGCCTCGCTGGAGAGCGAGTTGGCCTGCTGGGCGTTGGCGGCGTTCTGCTTGGTCATGGAGGCCATCTCTTCCAGACTGCTGGAAGTCTCCTGGAGTCCTGCGGCCTGCTCGGTGGCCCCTTCGGCCAACGACTGGGAGGCCGATGAGACCTGTCCGGATGCCGAAGCCACTTGCCCGGCCCCCTCGGTGAGTTGTTCCACGACACGATGGATTTTGCCCGTGATGCCGCGGGCCATGAAGAACCAGATCCCGGTCGCGGCGACGAGGGATCCGAGAGAGACCCCGGCGAGGATCCGGTTGCTGGCGGCGCCGAGCGCGACCACTCGATCCCGGGCCTCGTAGAACTCGTCCGTGTAGGAACTGACGCCGATGACCCAATCCCAGGGCGCGAAGTAGACCAGCCTCGTGATCTTCTCCCGAGCGACGGCATCGCCGTCGTTCTTCCATTGATAGCGTTGTTCTCCGACTTCCCCATCCTTCAGGGCGGCGGCCGTCTTGCACATGTTCTGGATGAACAGCGAGCCGTTGGCGTCTTTGGCCTCCCAGAGGCACTCGCCGTCGCGTTTACCGTCCAGGCTGACGATGTAGTTGCCCTTGGAATCCAGGACGAAGACGTAGCCCGTCTTGCCGACCTTGGCGGACATGATGGTTGTCCTCAAGCCGCTCAGGCTGTCCTGGGGGATCCCGACGTACAACATGCCGATGACTTTCTTGTTCTCATCGAGGATCGGGTCGTAGGCCGCGACGTACCATCGGTTCATCACGAGCGCTCGTCCGTAATAGGGCTGCCCGGCCAGCACGTTCGAGAGCACCGTGTTGGGCTTTCCGTCCGGACCGGTCTTCGGGATGTACGTCCCGATCGCGCGGGAACCATCCTGCTTCTGAACATTTGTGCAGACTCGGAGCATGTCTCCTGCCTCGTTCATCCGCTGGAGGATCGTGCAAGTGGCGCCGCCAACGAGCTTTTGGACATCGTCCACGATCGGGGCCGGGCTCTTGGTGTCCGTGACCTGGCCAAGCCAGGTGTCGTTCACCATCATCCTGGGCAACTCGACTCGCTGAGAGGCATTCGATTGCTGGCTGACGGCGTCCCACGCCACAGTCTCCGAGGCGAACCGGATGGCACCACGGTCGTCGATCACGCGTCTCGCCACCTTCAGCGACGAGTTGACATTCGCCTGAAGAATCTCCTGCTGAGCCTTGCACATGCCGTAGAGGTTCTGTGCAATGTGATCAAGGTCGGCATACGCCTCCTGTGTGCTGCCGTCCTCCGCGACGCGGATCATTCGCTTGTTCTGGACGAAGATCACCGCGGAGATGACGATCAGAGGAATGGCCGTCACCAGGATGCCGATGGCCAGCAGCTTGGTTTGCAGCTTGACGTTGCGCAGCATTGAGTTGCCCTTTCACCTGAGAGAATCAATCGATCAGCATTCCTTCGCGGGATTCGCTTCAGAAATTGTAGATGAATGACACTTGCGCTCTCATGTCATCGGCGTCGCCGTCGCCCAGGTAGTGGGTGTTCCAGCGGGACAGTTCAAAGCCGGCCTGTGCGTGCTTGGTCCACGAGTAGATGACGTTGCCGAAGATGGAGGAATTGAGGGTCCTCACCCCGGTTGCCACGACGTAATCGTCCACGTCGTCGGCGTTCACATCGTCGACGCCGGCGCCGACGTTGAAGGCCCACTTGGACCAGGGTCCCAGGGACGCGGCGATCCAGCCGCCCTTGCTGCGAATCTCCTTTAGTGAGGTCGTGTTGACCCCCTGGTTGACTCCGCCGTAGTAGGCATTGAGGTTCTCGCCTGAGAACAACTCGCCCTGGAAGGTGAGCCACTTGCACACCGGAACGCTCGCATCCAGGCAGACCATCCACGTGTCGAAGTCCATGTTCGAGCCGGCGGCGTTGATGTCGTACTCCTCCCGACCGCTGTGTGCGCCCAGACCGAGGACCGTCGGCTTGGGACCCATGAACGGAAACGTCACGCTGACTCGGCCCTGAACGGTGGGGAATCCGGCGTCCTCGCCCGTTTCCGAGGTGCTGGGGGCGATCGTTCTGCCGATGGTCCGTGCGATAGCGCCCTCGAATTTCATCGAGGTCTTCTCTCCGAGGGACAGGCCCTTGGTCAAGCGGAACTGCGGCCGCCGGTAGCCGGTGTTGCCGGCATCCCACATGACGGAGTAGTTCAATGTATACGGAGACAGGGGGGAAACGACATCCCAGGTTTGTCCGGCGAGAAACGAGATGTCCGACTTGGGCCACAGCAGAGTCATGTACGCGTGCCGTGTCTGGATCTTGGCCTTGTTCTCATCGGCGTAGTTGCCGAAAAGGTCGAACTCGATCTTCCCCGAGGACTTCATCGTCTCGCTCTCGGGACCGCTGATGTTGAAGCCCAGCCGGGTCTGATTCGCCGTCAGATTGAACTCGGAGTCGTTGCGATTCGTGGCTTCGGAATCGACGTACAGGACGAAGTTGCCCGTGCTGGTGCGGGACGAGTCTCGCGAGGCGTCTCCCTTCACATATCCATACAACTGCACGTCGAGATTCGACCAGACGCTTTTCTTTGCAGGGGCCTCCTTGGGGGCGGCGGGTTTGGCGTCCGCTGTGGGTGCTGCGGCCTCTTTCTTGAGATCCGCAACCTGTTTCTCCAACTGCTCGATTCTGTCCTGCAGGGAGGGGTCTTGTGTCCCTGCGCCTTGGGCAGCACCGGTCAGGCACAGGATGCCCGCTACCGCGGCGCTTGCCAACATGCACCACAACTTCCGACTTTCCATTACGATGTCCTTTCACTTGAGTCTGGTGTGTGATCTGCAGTGGAACTGTCGAGTTGACTATGAGCGAGGGTGCTCAATCCGCCGCCGGTGAGAACACGGCCGATGTCCAGAAGGATCTTCACGGATTCACCGACCTTGCCCATGCCGAGGATGAAATCGGTGTTCACAGAGGCGCCGAACTGGGGTGCTTCCTCGATGTTGCCGCCCGGAATGTCCAGCACCTCCTGGACGCGGTCCACGACGATGCCGGTGTTGAACTTGCGGCCCTCGTGGGCGATCTCCACAACGATAATGCAGGTTTCTTCTGTCACTTCCGTGGTTTCCATGCCGAACTTGGCCCTCAGATCGACCACGGGGATGACCTGCCCGCGGAGGTTAATGACACCCTTGACGTAGTGGGGCGTCTGAGGCACCGCGGTGACGTCGATATACCCGATGATTTCCCGGACCTTCAGGATTTCCAGGCCATACTCCTCGTGAGCCAGGGAAAAAGTCAGATACTTGCCTTCCCTATCCAGCATGGCTCCTGTTCGACCTTCCGTCTGTATTGCGGTTTCAGCCATAACGAACTCTCCTCAAAAGGGCCTTCACCTGACAACCATGCACTGCCCTGTGCAAAAGCAGTACCTAAGAAATCGTCCCAACAAAGTAGGAACATTAGCCTGCATGAGAGTGAGTAGTAGATAGGATTGGCTATGGATCATCAATTCCGGCATGGCAAACCACCTGTTCGGGGCTCCCGAACTATACGTACAATTACGTATTCTGAGGGGAGAACCGCTATTCCGGCATCTTCGTGGTCGGCACGCTCGTATGGGCTTCCTGTGTCCCATAAACAGGGTTTCTCAGTTGACAAGGATATGGAATGGCCCTATCTTCACTACATTCCATTCTCGAGTGTCTGTTGAAAGATCGGTTGATGAATAGTGTCTATGACTTTCGGGTTATGCGCGTGTTGCGGCGGCAACTGAACCTGACGCTTCACGAGGTTGCCCGGCGATGCGGCCTGACCTATCCGACGGTCGAGGCTGTGGAAACGAACAAGACACAGCCTTCCCTGAAGACCCTGGATGCTATTGCCGGCGCTTTGGGCCTGACTGCCAGTGATCTGGTCCGCCTGGCGGAGCGCCGTCTCGTACAGCGGCGCAAAGCGGAGCCGACGCGGGAGGTGCTCGCGAAGAGAAAGGACATGGGCATCGAGAACTGCCGGATCGCGCAATTCGACAAGGGCAAAGTCATTCGTGTGACTGCGGCTGCCGGGCAGACCGTGCACGTCATGGGGCTGCACGAGAATGTCCATGAGTTCTGCTACGTTCTCAGCGGCCATGTGGACCTCCGCATCGAGGACAAAACTTAC
>JBDKRX010000038.1:0-12957 GCA_039683175.1 Phycisphaerales bacterium | reverse complement strand
AGCAGAGGCGACGGACATTCGGGCATGTCGGAGTCGGTTGCGATCTACCGAATAAACGAAGCCCGACCTCGTCACAGAGATAAAACAGAGGTGCTGTTATAATTCGAATTCTTTCACAGCCTCGGAGACCCCAAAAGCCCTGGTCACGCGAATCCCATACCGAGCCATGCCTTCGACGTTCCTCGGATCGCCCAACGATCTGAGCCGGTCGAGGACCTCGTCGCACTTGGCTTGGAGGGACGTCATCTATGCACCCGGTCGGTCAATGCCTGAAGTGACGCTTGCCGGTGAAGACCATGGCGATGCCGTGCTTGTCCGCAGCGGCGATGACCTCGTCGTCCTTCTTGGAGCCGCCGGGCTGGACGATGGACGTGATGCCGCCCTCGGCCGCGTTGTCCACGTTGTCCGGGAACGGGAAGAAGGCGTCGGAAGCCATCGCGGCGCCTTTGGCCTCGCTGCCCGCGTGCTTCATGGCGAGCAGGCCGGACTCCACGCGGTTCATCTGGCCGACGCCGATGCCGAGAATTCGCTTGTTCTTGCCCAGGACGATCGTGTTGCTCTTGGCGTGCTTGGCCACCAGCCAGGCGATCCGCAGGTCTTCGAGTTGCTCGGCCGTCGGACGCGCCTTCGTCGGGAAGGTGAGCACGTTGGGCTCCCAGCCGACCAGGTCTCGCTTCTGTAAGAGCAGACCGCCCACGATATGGCGGACATCGAACTCACCGGCGTCGATCTTCGTCCGGTCGATGGGCCCGGTCTCGATGAGCCGGACCCGGCTGCCCCAGACCTTGAGGGTCCGGATGATCTCGATGGCGTCCTCCTGGAACTTCGGCGCCACGATCACCTCGGCGAAGAAGCCGCTGGCGCCGAGGGCCTTGCCGAACCGGCTGTACGACTCCATGATGGTCCGAGCCAGCTCGACATCCACCGGCCTGTTGGTCGCGATGATCCCGCCGAACGCGCTGACCACGTCCCCCTCGTAGGCTTTGCGATAGGCGACGTTGATATCCTCGTCGATGGCGCAGCCGCACGGATTGAGATGCTTGACCACAACGGCCGCCGGCTCGTCGAACTCCTTGGCCAGCTCGAAGGCGGCGTTGGCGTCGAGCAGATTGTTGAAGCTGATCTCGGTGTCGCCTGCCATGAGCTTGCCGGTGCTGACCGAGGGCTCCGTGCTCCGGGGCTGCCTGTAGAGCGCCGCCGTCTGATGGGGGTTTTCCCCGTAGCGCAGCGAGGCCTGCTTCGTCAAGGCGATGGAGAGTCGGTCGGGGAACTCCACGCCTGCCTGGGCGTTGAGGTACTTCGCAATCGCGGCGTCGTAGCCGGCCGTCAGGGCAAACGCGGCCCGGGCAAACTCTTCCCGCAGTTTGCCGGTGACGGCGCCGCTACTGCCCCGCATCTGCTCGATGACTCGGGCATATTGGTCTGGACTCGTGACCACAGTCACGAACTTATGGTTCTTGGCAGCGGAGCGAATCATGCTGGGGCCGCCGATGTCGATGTTCTCAATGGCCTCTTCCAGCGTGCAGGCGGGATTGGCCACGGTCTGCTCGAAAGGATAGAGATTCACGCAGACCAGATCGATCGGCTCGATGCCGTGTTTCTGCATCGCCTGGACGTGCTCGGACTTGTCCCGCAGGGCCAGCAGCCCGCCATGAATTTTCGGGTGCAGCGTCTTGACGCGCCCATCCATCATCTCGGGGAAGCCCGTGACCGCGTCGATCGCGACCACTTTCAGACCCGCGGCGGCGAGTTTGCCGGCGGTGCCTCCGGTGCTGATGATCTTCACCCCCATCTGGGCGAGCGACTTGGCGAATTCGATTACCCCCGTCTTGTCGGACACACTGATGAGCGCAGTCCTGATCGTGACATCCATCTTTCGTTACTCCCTTATCTACCTTGGTTCTCCGTGGCGTTCTGAAAAACGGAGGATTGGATGTAATGTTCCGTTTTTCAGGGCCCCCTTCTCCATCATCTTATCACCGGGTTGGCGTGAGACAAACGATGCGGCCGTGTTCGTCGGCGATGTAGATTCGTGCGTTCTCCGTGTTGGATATGTGGGCGACGACGGGCGCGCTGTTGATCGAATAGACCCTCTTGCCCGTCGCATTGTCCATGACGACCAGCGTGCGGACCTTGGTAATGAGATAGGCCTTCAGCTCCGCTTCGGCAAGCAGGTCAAGTCCCTCGGGCACAGACCACACGGCCTGGCCCGTCCGCTTGTCGATGGCGGTCAATCCCCGTCCCGGAGCATACTGGTAGACGTACCCCTGTGTCACTCGCGGGGCCCGATCCAGCACCGCCTCGGTCTGAAACTTCCAGGCCATCGAGGCGCCTGTCGCGCCGGTCATATCGACTCGGTAGACGTTCGTGTCCTTGCTGGCGAAGTAGAGGGAATTGCCGTCGCGAACGATCGGTCCGGCGATCGCCTCGGCGGCATCGAATTGCCACAGCTTCTTCGGAGCATCGGCCATCATCCCCACGACGTTGCCGGCGATGGTCCCGAAGACCACCACGTTGTCATCGGCCAGGACGGTCGTGATCAGAGACTCATTATCCGCGGCTACCTTGAAGATCCGGACCAGGTCCTGGGCGCGGAGCACGTGCAGCCGACGGTCGCCCGCCGCCACGTAGTAGAACTGGTTGTTGCGGACCGGGGGCGTCACGATGCTCAGTTCCAGGTCGGCGACCCGCTCCTCCGTTCCGGTGACAACACTGCACTCGGTGAGCTGGTTGCCGACGACGGAGATGAACCGGTCGCCATAGGAGATCAGGCCAAGGACCGGAATGCCCTGCGGCGCGACGGACCGGCTGAAGACAACGTCCCCTGCGACCGCGTTCAGCGACCACATGTAGTTGCGATCCGAGCGGAGATACAGACGGTCGCCCAGCAGCGTCACCACGGCAAAGGTTTCCCCCTTCTTCATGGGCAGAGTCTGCTGCCAGACGGCCTTCAGACCCGCGTGATCGAGCAGCTCGGGAGACAGCAGCCAATCGGAATCGCGGGCTCCGGCGGACGCGGGAGCGCCCTGTCCGGCCGTGACCGCTGCCGGCGCCGTCAATCCACTCGACAGAAGACATATCCCCAGAAGGATCAGGGCCCTGGGTTTCAGCATGACTTGCATATGCCAATCCTCGTAGAAAAAAGAACCTCGATCTCTCAGTCCGAAATCCCGAATTGAGTCAAGAAACGCTCCTCCAACACCCGGATCTCGGCCAAGCACGAACGCCCGCACCCGGCATCCGACCCGGGCCGGCACTTGCGAACACCCCGTCAGGTCAACTCCACATGATCCGCCAGGTCCACCTTGTGCTCGGCCTCGAATGCCCGCATCTCCTCAATGCGCCCGATGTCGTCCTGAATCCGGTGGACCAACTTGAAAATATAGGGCTTCCCCGCCAGACGGTTGTGCAAATCGTCCAGCATGGGCTCCCAGGAGCCGCCGTACAACTGGGCCTTGAGCGCGACAAGCATCTTGTGCTCGTCGCTGAGTCGGTTGACATAGTCGATCACAGCCTTCTCGACGTCTTTGTCCGAGTGGCTGCTCTTTTGGACTGGCTCAGCCATAAGAGACTCCAATCCCCTGGATGGTAACGGTTTGACGGCGGGGATTCAACACATTTTCCCGAATTGGCGCGGCGACGGAGGATGCAGTTGCCCATCTTGAGGCCGCCGTCAGGCAGAGGAACGCTGTGGGACTGTCCCCACAAGCCACGTCCCGGGGAGCCTCCGAGGACAACACGTCCCGTGGGGGCGACAGCCCTCCGCCCGGCAACCGCCTCACAAGAATCACTTGCCTTTCCCGACTACCCAGAATGTCTCTTCCTTCGGCGTCGTTCTCGCCTCGAAACTGTCCGGGGCACGCCCGTACACACCGGTCACGATCTCATGCTTGTGCTGCCAGATATCCTGAGGCAGGCGGACACAAACGTCGGAATTCGCGGCGGGACGGGGCAGGTACTTGCCGCCACCATCCTCGTAGGCGAACATCCAGACGTCGCCCGTGGAGATCCGCTGGCTGTCCCGAAGGGCCATGACGGCCTTCGCCACCTCCTCGTGTCGCCTGTTCCGAGTGTACTCGCCCCAGAAACTGTGCGTAAGGACCAGGTCGTACCGGTGCGACGGGAGCAAATCCATGATGGCATCCTCCACATCGACCATTCGCAACGGTTTCTGCTCGGGCCCGTCATCGAGGTCCCCCATGATCCCCTTGGCGCCGTAGTGCTCCAGCGCCTTGTGGAACCTCGAAGCGCGGTCCGAATCGCTCTTGTGGGTGAGTGCCACGACCGTCCAGCAACTGTCGGGATGCATCAGGAGCGTCCCGCCCGCCCAGAGCGTCTCGTCATCCGGGTGGGCGACAATCACGACACAGTTGACGTGTTCATACGTCAGCCGGCCAACCGTTTGCGGCGCCATGTCCTGTCCTCGAAGTTCACTCTCTACCGTTCCGGATTCACAGGGAACCAGCGAATCGTCAGTTCTGACGTGTTACAGCCCCACCAACAATAGTGCCACATCCAGGATGAAAAGCAAGACGATTGTCGTTTCTAGGAGCACCATCCAAGAATTGATCCAGTCCTGATGGAGCAGGTAGTACAAATCGCCGAGGGTCCGGAGCTTGACGTTGATGATGTCATTCCAGTCCTTGAGATGGAAGCGGCTGAAGAGACTCTGATAGATCCGCGCCAGGTGCCAGTCTCCGAAGAACTTGGTGATGTTCACCAGCTCGTCGTTGAGGCGCGCCATATCGACGCGGATCTCACGGAGATTGCGGCTGACCTCCCGGCCGATCCGCCGGGGGCGGGCAAGGTCGCGGTAGGCCACTTCGAGCGCCCCGTCCAGCACTCGATCGTAGGCCGCCAGTTCCGCAAGCTGCACGTTGGCCAGCTCCATGACGTGAATAGTCTCTTCCAGACTGTCCTTCTCCCCCACAACAAAAGCCGCGTCCCAGTCGGGCACGACCAGGTCGCTCTCATAGTAGGTCAGGTATCGCTCGGTGGACTCGGCCGCCTCCTGGTTCGAGAGCCGCGTCGGATTGCTCTCCTGAGTGAGCAAGGCGGCGACAGCCCGACGGTTCTCCATCAGCCAGTCTTCGGTGCGCTGGCTGCTGTTGGCCTGCCCCGCGGGCAATCGGTGGATGCAGAAAACGGTGTAGTCCTCGCCCCACTCCAGGGCAGGCACCGGCCGGACAAGGTAGGGCTCAAGCTCACGCCGGACCTGCTCGGCCAGTTGGACGACCTCGGCTTCGATGCTGTTGCCGGCCAGACTCAGCCCATAGTATTTGACAAGCTCTTCGATGGAGGAAACCTCGAACGGCGTGCGAACCTGAACGCTGGCCGCACCGACGTTGTAGATCTTGACCGAGATCGAGACATCGAGCGGTCCCACGGAGCTTTGATACCTCTTCGGCGGCAGCGTGATCATCTGCGGCCTGTAGAAAAAGCCCTGCTTGGGTCCCGGCTTGCTGGGACCGACGAGGTAGTCCTGCACCTTCTGCCCGAGGAGTTCGGGGATTCGCTGACGCTTCGTATCGTACGCGAGGTCGAACGCACGGATATAGACCACCTCACCCACGAACGTGGCATGCTGCGTTCCAGCCGTCATGACCGCTTCTGCCGATGATCCCATCATTCACCCCTTCAAGACCACCCGAGACAAACGAGGCAGGAGGAGCACGAAGGTGAATCTGCGTCGCAGATCAGCCATAGGTTTTCCTTCCCTTCGATGGTTCTCGTGCCCGTCACGTTGACATGTCGATGATGCGCGGGTTGGAGACGCAGGTCCACCCCGCCGGCACAGGCTCCTGCAAGCTCACATCCTGACCAAGCGCGTTCCAGGGTCTCCGTTGGCACCGATGGCGTCGAGAAATCGCTTCTCGATACGCTTCTCGATCTCCTCCCGTTCGGCCTTCGTGCCCCTGGTCAGTGGGATCTGCCCGCCGGCATACGTCAGATGCCCACCACCGGTGCCCCTTCGGGCGACCACATGCTTCATGACCTTCCCGGCCGGATTGCCCTCTTCCGACGTGCGGACCGAGATCAGCAGCTTGTCGTTCCAGCACCCCGTGCACATGGTCCAGGTGGTTTCATCCTCACGGAGCAGCAGGTCGGCCACTTCTGCGATCATGTCCGGGTTGTCGACATCCCCCAACTCGGTGATGATAGCCGGCCCCTGCACGCGGGCGTTTCGCAGGGCGTCAGCCAGCATCTGGTAGTACACCCTCGGCACCTTTCCCCGCTGGATCACGCCAAGCATCCGCTTGTTGGCGAACGGATACAGGAATTCGATGGCCTCAATGTCGAACCGCGATGACTCCCGTCCCAGGTCCATCGTATCGGAGCGAATCCCATAGAGCAAGGCGGTCGCCAGGGGCGTATCGGGCGTGATGCCCGCCTCGATCAGATACTCCACAAGGATCGTCGAAGTCGCACCATAGCCGCTGCGGACATCGGTGAACGCGACCATCCGGGTCTGCCGGCGAATGGGATGGTGGTCGATCACGATGTCCGGCACGACCGTCTCGGGCAGGGAGTTGTTCCCCGTTGCAGGCTGCGTATCCACCATCGCGACGAGATCGTATTTCGCACAGTCGATTTCGGCGTAGGATCGCAGGTTCAAGCCCAAGTATCGGACAAGGGCCCGGTTCTCCGCTCGACCGACCGTGCCCCCGCACACGATCGAGCATTGAGCGTTGCCAAAGCCCTTGGCGAGCCTCCGCAGGGCTACGGCCGCCGCCAAGCTGTCGGGATCAGGCATGTCCTGCATCGCAATCAGCAGGGAGGCCTTGCCGGCGAACAGCTCGGTGAGCCTCTGGAGTTTTGATCCGGTCTTCTGGGCCGCTCTCATGGCCAGGATTATATGGTTGCCAATCACCCGTGAACAGGGTATTCCTGCTACTTGCCCTTACGGAAAGGCCTTAGAAGCCCTTGAAACGCGGACTGATGCCACCTCTTCCGGATGGGAAACACCCCTCGTTCCACCACATCCACGTCCTCAATGGAGTAGAACGCCTGGGGGTTGAACCGCCTGACCAGCCCGATGATATCGTCCACCTCCCGGCGTCGCACGACAGTGAAGACGATCTGCACGGGACCGTTGGCGCCCTGCCCGTCCATCACGGTGACTCCATACTGCCGTTGCCGGAGCCGGTCGATCAGGTCTGCCGCCGGCTTCTGCGTGATCACCCGGATGATCACGGTACCGAGGGAGAGTTTCTCTGCGATCAAGAGGCCGACGAAATTGCCCGTGGCGAATCCGCCGGCGTAGGCAATATAGCAGATGGGGTTCGCCAGGTTCTGCATGATCTGCCCGATGGCCAGGATCCAGATCAGCACCTCGAAGAACCCGGCCAGCGGCGCCAGGAACTTGTAACCACGCGAGATAAAGATCAGCCGGACCGTTCCCAGGGAAACGTCGGTGATACGGGCCAGAAAGATCAGTATCGGCAAGACGACCCAGGAGTAGATTGGCACGTCAGGAAACACTGCTGCCCAATTCCGTTGCTTTCTTTTCGGCTCTGGCCCGGTCGCGGGCTTCCAGCTTCCTGAGGATGAGATAACTTCCTGTTCCCAGCATCACCATCAAGAGAAGAAAGACCGGGTACGCGATCTTCCAGTTTTCCGGACCGGTCATCATGCTCCACTCCGACATCCCCCCGATTCCGGCCAGCAGGGTCAATGGCATGAAGATAGTATTGATCAGGGTCAGGTGTCGGACAATTTTATTCGTGCGGTTTCCGATGCTGGACAGGTAGATGTCGAGCATTCCGGCCACGATATCGCGGAAGCCCTCGATCGTATCGATGATCTGGATCGTATGGTCGTACACGTCACGCAAGTAAACGTGGGTCTGGCTGCAAATCAGCGAGGATTCGTCCCGCTGCATGGCGCTGATGAGCTCCCTCATGGGCCAGACCGAACGGCGCAGGGACATCATCTCCCGCTTGCGCGCGTGGATCTGCCGAAGGATTTCTTCCGTCGGGCGGTCGATCAGCTCATCCTCCAGTTCCTCGACCTGCTCGCCGGTCTTCTCCAGGATGCCGAAGTAGCCGTCCACGATGGCGTCGATCAATGAATACGCCAGGTAGTCGGCGCCCATTTTGCGGATCTTGCCCTTGGCCTGGCGAATCCGGTCCCGGATGGGGTTGAAGATATCGCCCACGTCTTCCTGGAAGGAGATGACGAAGTTGGCTCCGAAGACGATGCTGATCTGCTCGCTCTCGATGGCGCGAATCGAGTAGTTGTAGGTGAGCATCTTGAGCACGATGTAGGCATATTTGTCGTAGCTGTCGTACTTCGGCCGCTGACCGGCGGTGACGATGTCCTCCAGGATCAACGGGTGCAGATCGTAGGCCTTGCCGATCTTCGCGATGATGGGGATATCGTCGATACCGTCGATGTTGATCCATGTGGTCGTGGCGGTGTCCTTGAACGAGAAGCACTCCTCGATGGAGACCCCCTGTTTCTCCTCGAAGTGCTGCTCGTCATAGTCCATGTAGGTGATGCGGACGGCCTCCTCTCGCTTCTCGCCGATGTGAACGAGGGTCCCCGGCGGAAGACCGGCCTTCTTGGTTCGCCGGCTCAGGGCGGCGTTCCTGCGTTTGGATTTACTTCCCATTTCTCAGCCTCCAAGCGGAGAATTGCCGGGGTTCAACCGTGTATACGCGCCCGGCTTCCCGGACATCGCGTCATGCCTTGCGCTTCTTCCTCAGAACGCCGGTCGCAATGAGGATGCCCGTGACGAGCCCCAGCACGAACGTCAGCATGAGCATCAGCACGCGCGACATCTGGACCTCGAGAAGCAGGACCCGGGCCTCCATGGGCTCAGTGTTCTGAAGGAAGATGATGATGGTGAAAACCAAGAGAACGACAATGGCAACCAGCTTGACTTTCCTCATGACGGTTCCTTTGCTCATCCAGGGGCATGGCCGGCTTTCGCGGGACAGAATTGTAGCAGCACGGGGGAGAAAAGCGAAGCAAAAACCTATCGAACGGAGGCGACCGAGTCATGGTCGGACAGTCGAGGGCAGGATGAAAGCGTCCGGGCAGCGGCAGAACCCATCAGCCGCCGCCCGGACACCCGGTCGTTCTCTGCAAAACGCTGAACACTCCCCCCACACGGGAGAGCTGGCCATCTACAAGGACCTGCTCAGACTACGGCAGGGTCAGTTGGCTCTTCGGAAGTTTCTTGAGGCACAGGAACCAATCGAGGCACTGGTAGTCCGCCCCGGCGTTCGCGACTCGCTGCTGAGCTGCTCCACAGGAGCCTGGAGGAGGAATGATGACATCGTCGCCGGGCTGCCAGTTCGCCGGGGTTGCACACTTGTGCGTCTCAGAGGTCTGCATGGCAATCAGTAGTCTCTTGATCTCCTCGAAGTTGCGTCCGTTGGAGGCGGGGTAGTAGATCAACGCGCGGATCTTGGCGTTCGGGTCGATGAAGAACACGGCCCGCACGGCATGTGTGTCGCTCGAGGCAGGCTGAATCATTCCATACTTGCGGGCCACCTCCATCCGAAGGTCCTCGATCAGCGGGAAGGTGACCTCCACACTTTCCATACCCTTGAATTTGATCTTCTCTTTGATCGTCCGCAGCCAGGCGATATGGCTGAAGTTGCTGTCGATCGACAGACCGATCAGCTCGCAGTTGAGGGCCTTGAACTGCGGCATCATGGTGGCGAATGTCATGAACTCGGTCGTGCAGACGGGGGTAAAATCCGCCGGATGGCTGAACAGAATGACCCATTTGCCCTTGTAGTCCTGGGGGAAGTTGATCTGCCCCTGTGTCGTCAACGCGGTGAATGCGGGCGCATCCTCGCCAATCAGCGGAATGGTCGTCCCTGTTGGCGGCATTGGACCCGGGGGCAGAGGGGGGGTGTTGGCCCCTGCCAAGAGTCCGACGCACAGAACAGCCGCCGTGACGCCCATGATTCCCACAACTGCTTTCTTCAGCCCTTGCGATGTCATGATTCTTCTCCTAAAATGAAGTTCCACCATCAAAACGATTCCCCTGTGACAAGGCGTTTACGGGCGGCCAGAGCCATGGTTCTCGAATTCCCCGATTCCACGCGTGATTTCGATGCGGACTGTTCCCATGCGCACAGGGACTCCGTGCATCATCCTCTCACGTGCCAACAGTGACTTCGCCCGCGCGGTCCCTCCCCGGCGGCATCATGGGTGTGGTTCTTGGCTTGTGGCAAGTTCAGCCGAGCAGCGGCTACTCCTCGTTGGGCTCGGCGGGAATCGGCTCGGCCGGGGGCACACCCGCAGGCTCCACGGGCGCTCCGCCCTCCAACTGATCGATGCGTTTCTGCAACTCGGCCACGAGGGCGGTCAGCTCGGCGTTCTGCTTCTGGAGCGCCACGGTCGCGCTGGCCTGCCCGCTGGATCGAGCCCTCAGCGCCTCCTGGGCCTTCTGTGCGTACTCCAGAGCCTCGTCCCGCTCCTTGACGATCTGGTCAATCTGTCCCTGGAGTTCGTCCCGGCTCTGCCGGACCGCGCTGAGCTCGGCCCTGACGCTGGCAATTTCCTTCTCAGCCAGACCCAGGTTGTGCTTCAGTTGCTGCACGGCGGTCTTGGCCTCTCTGGCTTCCTGCTGCGCCTGTTCCACCGCCTTCTTGTCACAGCCAGCGAGCAGAACCACGAGACAGAGAACGAAGAACCCTCTGGTCGTCCATTTCCCGTCCCCCCAACCCCTGCAACCCGTCGTGACTTTCATCCGTACTCTCCTGCAAGCGCCAGCCCTCAGGCCCAGCCTATGTACAATTCTCTGAGCCTCTTATCGGCCGCTACCGGATGGTCTCTATAGTGGGGAAAGTCCCCGCGTGGAAAAAAATCACGCCCACTCGACCGATAATGCCGAGCCTTGGATGATATCCTGCCTATCTTCGGCCGTCGGCCAGGAATTTGTAGCTGAGGATCTTGTAGATCAGCTTGGCCGCCAGAAAATCGGGGGCCCATTGGTTCGCCACCGGGCACATCTCGACCACGTCGAGCCCGACCACCTCTCTGCGGCCGCACACCGCCTTCATCAAGGCCAGCACATCATACCAGCGCAAGCCACCCGGCTCGGGCGTGCCCGTGGAGGGCATGATCGACGGGTCGAACACATCCAGATCGATCGTGATGTACACCTGCTCGGCCAGTTTCCCGACGACCTGATCGATCCAGGCGGTGTTGTCGTGAATGCGCTCCGCAAAAAAGACCCGGTCCCGCTGGAGGCCCTCCGTCTCGGAGATGTCCATGCTCCGAATGCCCACCTGAACGATCGGGCAAAGCTCGCGGGCCCGCGCCATGACGCACGCATGGTTGTTCCGGGACCCTTCATACTCCTGTCTCAGGTCGGAGTGGGCATCGAGCTGCAGAACGCTGACACCGGGGAATTGGCGAACATGGGCCTGGATTGCCCCAATGCTGACGGAATGCTCCCCGCCCAGAACGACGACGAACTTGCCGTTCGCCAGATGGCTCTGGACCTTCTCTCGCACAGCCTCAACCATCTGCTCGGGAGCGGCGGCCCTCCCTGCCACCGGCTCATCTGTGAAGATGCCCTGCAGGTAGACCTGCGAGTCGGTCTCGATGTCGTACAGTTCCATGTTCGCGGAGGCCCGGATGATCGCTTCGGGGCCTTTGTCCGCACCCTTGACCCAGGTGCTCGTCCCATCGTACGGAACGGGGGTCAGGACAATTTTCGAATTCGCAAGTCCACTGTGTTGCGGCGGCAAACCGCAGAAGTTATTGATGGCCTTGGTCATGGTGTCGACTCCGATAGCGATTCGAGCCCGTGCCCCGTGAGGGCGAGGGCTGTATACAGGAATTGATGCACACGCAAACCCGGATCGGACGGACAACCCCGTCGGTGGGTGATCTACTGCTGCTGCGGCGACACCGTGTTCTCATCAAACAGGAACATGGCGATCGCCACGGTGGTCGTCCAGAGATCCCTCTGGCCCGTCGCAGTCTGCGTGATGTTCGACGTTCGAATGATCAGGCCGCTGGAGCGATAGACCTGCTCCTTTTCCGACCAGGCCTTGTTGGGGTCCACTTCCAGACCAAGGGTCGTTCCGAGCATGCCGGCGGCAAGGTCTTCGGACATGTCCGCCGCTTCTCTCTCGTTCATCCCGTGGCTGTGCACCTCGCTGAGGTAGCCCCACTTGCTCTCTTCCTTCGGCACAGCGATCCCCACGGAGGCGGCAATCAGACGGCCATGCTCATCCGTGTCGGACCGTGCCATGACACAGTAGCAGATCCCACCGGGGGTCAGTTGCTTCAGTCCCTTTTCGCGGCTGATGATCTTACACCTCGGCGGCAAGATGGACGAAACCTGGACCAGGTTCTGCTGAGCTACGCCGGCTTTGCGCAGCGCTTCCTCGAAGCTCTTGAGCTGATACTTGCTCCGACCCACCCCTTTGGTCAGGAAAACCTTCGTGGGAACCAGGTTTCTCATTTCTACCTCCCGCAAACTGCATTGGGTTGACACTGTGTTGCCGTTTCTGAGTTCAGCTTGCGAATTATAGGCCGAAGCGGCTCATTGGCAATGGAAATATTCAGAATGCCACGTATTGCCGGGCCTTTTCCAGCCGGACGCCGACGCGCCCGATCTGATCGAGGCCCCGCAACCGCTCCTCGCGGCGGAGTTCGAGAATGCGATTCACCGTAACCGGACCCAATCCCGGCACCCTGAGTAGCTCCATCCGCGAGGCTTTGTTCAGCGGTACCGGGAAGAACTCCGGATGACGGGCAGCCCAGGCTTCTTTCGGATCGGTCTCCAAAGACAGGTATCCCCGGTCGTCGCACAGGATGTCCGCATCGGTGAAGCCGTACTTGCGCATGAGAAAGTCCACCTGGTAGAGGCGATGCTCCCGCATGAATGGATCGCCTGACGTGGCGAGGGCATCTTGCCCTCGTTCTTCCGGGGCGAGGGCGTCCCGCCCTCGAATCGCGGGCAGGATGCCCGCGACACGC
>JBDKRX010000037.1:0-57419 GCA_039683175.1 Phycisphaerales bacterium | reverse complement strand
GCGAATCGACGAAAACCGGCACTTCGACGCAGCAACCCTGCGGCAGGTTGGTAATGTAGCCGTCGTTGCGGACGTTGCCATTCAAGCGGAATGTGCGGCCCGTCTCGGCGGCTTCCAGGATGTACGAGCAGTACTCGACGCTGCGACGCCCGATCTTTCTCGATTCCGTCGCCAGGTAGTCCACGCTCTTATACTTCTGGGCCAGCATGTTGCAGTAGTTGAAATAGGCGCCCGAGGCGCCGCCGAAACCGGGCTGATCGCAGTACAGGTCCAGCGCCCGCTTGCTGCTGCGGAACCACGGGACATACTCCGAGAGATGCCCCGTGCTCTCGGTCATGAAGTACCCGAAGTGCCGCATCACCTCGCAGCGGACCTTTTCGTTGACATAGTACTCGGGCTTTTCGCACCGCTCGCGCAGGAGCGGGTACAGGTCCCGGCCGCTGCGTTTGTCCCGCAGGGACAGGAACCACGCCATGTGGTTGATGCCGGCGCAGACGAAATCAACCTGGTCCTTGGGCACGTCCACATATCGGCTGATGAGGTCGAGCGTCGTTTGCACCCCGTGACAGAGGCCGATGAACTGCACCTTGGCGACCCGCCCGAGGGCCGAGCAGTTGGCGCCCATCGGGTTGGCGTAGTTCAGCAGAATCGCGTCGGGACACAGCTCGTTCATGTCCCACGACATCTCCGCCAGGGCCGGGATCGTTCGCAGGGCGCGGAACACCCCGCCGGGACCGATGGAATCCGCGATGCACTGATCGACGCCGTACTTCAGCGGGATCTCGTAGTCCATGCGGAAGGCATCGACACCGCCGATCTGGATCATGTTGATCACGTACTTGGCGCCGTCGAGGGCCTTGCGCCGGTCGAGCGTCGCGGTCACCTTCGCCGGCAGCTTGTTGGTCTTGATCACCTCCTTGACGAAGGCCTCCATCTTGTCGAGCTTGGGTTTCGTCCGGTTCATCAGGCAGATCTCGACGTCCTGCAGGGCCTCCGTAGCGAGGATGTCCATCGTCAGGGTCTTGCAGAAGATCAGGCTCCCCGCCCCAATCATCGCGATCTTCGGTTTCGGCATGCGACTCGTCTCCTATCAACGTTGATTGTGGATGATTGACTCTCGATGATTAGACATCGTCTGTCGCCGATAATCAATCATCCTTCATCAATTATCAATCATTTGAGCAGGTTCTCGAACAGAAACAACCCGCTCTTGCCGGGGGCGACGACGTCGATATCCCCGTCGGCGTCGATGTCCACCGCGGCGGTGTTGATCCCGAAGCCGACCGTGCCGCCCTCGTGCAGCAGATGCCGCACCCACTTCTTCGTCCCGGCGTCGAATTTGTACCAGTACACGCAGCGAGGATCGTTCTCGCCCGGGTCGTTGCCGTTATGGGCGTAGTAGCGTTTGCCCGTGACCAGCTCGTCCGTGCCGTCGTTGTCCAGGTCGGCCATCAGCATGAAGTGCGGCTGCGACCAGGAATCATCGATGGCATGCTTCTCCCAAGTCCGTTTGCCATCGGTGGATTTCTGTTCGAGCCAGAACAGCCCGTAGTTATGGCCCAGACCCCAGATGATGTCGGAATCGCCGTCGCCTTCCGCGTCGTGCACGAGGATCGGAATGCACGCGTAGCCCAGCTCGAACTCGGGACGCCACTGCCAGCCGTCGGCCGTCTGCTCCAGCCAGCCCTTGGGCGTCACCACGTCGCAGCGGCCGTCCTTGTTCACGTCGCCCGCGCCCAGGCCGTGCCCGGCGGCCTCCTGGGGCAACGGATGTTTCTCCCACCGCACGCCCTGTGGGGCCGAAGCGTCTCGACGGAACTCATACCAGGCTGCTGCGCTCATGATGTTGGGCAGGATGTCCGGTTGTCCGTCGCTGTTGATGTCGTATGCCAGCGCGGTTTCCATATTGCCCGGCGTATCGACCTCGAACACCTGCCACGGCTCATCCGTCTTGCCGGGGTTGCGAACCCAGTACACCATCTGGTTGTGCCAGGCCGCCCCGGCGGTATCCATCCAGCCGTCGCCGTCCACGTCCATCGGCAGGTTGGCAAAATCGTAGAAGTAGTTCCCCTCTTCTTTGATCTCGCGGACGAAGTGGCGCTTCCAGTCGGGGGCCTCGTACCAGAATCCGCCGGAGAGGATGTCGAGCTTGCCGTCGCGATTCACGTCCAGCACGCCCGCGGCTTCGAAGCGGGAGTCCGCGTTGAGCGTGTGCAGCCGCCAGCCCTCGCCGACCTTGGGCTCGACCGGCTGGATCTCCTTGATGCGGACAATGGCGCCCCAGGGCATATTGTTCTGCGTCACCTTGAGCATCAGCGTGTTGACGCCCTTGTTGAGTGTGACGTTCACACGGTCCGGCTCGGCCAGGATCGGCCTGGCGGTATTGTTCGAGTGGACGACCTTGCCGTTAAGCCAGGCCTTCACGCCGTCGTCGCTGAAGATTTGCAGCGTCGCGGGTTTCGTGTCCGACGAGTCGATCTGCGTACGCAGGTAGGCAACCTTCTGCTCGCCGCCGTCAAGCTCCTTGAGCAGATCCGCGTACGCGGGATGTTGTTCGTACTTCGAGATCGGCATCTTTCGCCACTCGACCTGGGCATTCGGCACTTCCGGCCCGAAGGCCATGTCGAACAACTGCGAGTAGTTCTTGCCTTCTTCCGCATACGGCCCGGCGACCTCCCACTCGGTCACGTAGTTCTGGACAGCCCTGATCTCGTCGAGCGTCCTCTGGGCCCGCTCCTTGGTGGCATTCGCGACATTGGCCGCAATGATTCGTTCGAGGACAGGGCCGACCACTTTGCCGTTGCCGCCGTAGACTGCCTCGGCGATGGTCACCGTCGCAAGGGCCGCTTCTTCCCCGGCATCCTCATCCTGTAAATGCGAAGCGGCCAACTGCAAGGACTCGACCGTCTTGACGTTGGCCAGAGCGGCAAAAAGCCGCCTCTTGCCCGCGGTGTTCGGCGCCAGATCCATGGCGGTCTTGTAGCATCGGATTTTCTCATCCGCCGGGATGGAAGCAACCGCTCCCACAAGGTCGATATAGGCCCCCAGGGCACGGACCTGGCAGCCTCCGCTGTTCTTGTCGCCCGCAATCCGCAGCAGGTCCGGCAGCGGCTCGGCACTGGGCCAGCGGCCGAGGCCTGCAATCGCCGCATACCGGATTTCCACGTCGGCGTCGCTCAGCACCCGACGCATGGTTGCCAGCGATGATGGATCGCCAAGCTGCCCCAGAATCCCGATCATCGTCCCTTTGAGCTGTGCATCCTTGATGGAATCAAGCTTCGCCACGACCGCCTTGGAGGTCTCAGCCCCCGCGTTCGCCCGCCGCGCAACACCCAGGATCGTGCTCTCCAACTGCTTCTGCTCGCCCTCCTTTGCGCCAGCCAGCAGCGCAACCAGGGCCTCGACGTCGCCGGCGCCGGCCAATTCCCGCAATGCCCGGTACGATGCCGAACGAACAGACGCCTCGTTGCTCCCGGCCATCTGCAGCACCACAGGGGTCGCTTCCGCCGCCCGGCGGTCCGCCAGCGACAGCATCAATTCCACGCGGACTCCCGAATCGGTTTCCGCCATGCGACGGATCATTGCCGCGTGGACCTCCTTGCCGCGAAGCACTCTGAGGCTCTCGCGCGCCGCCGTCTGCTCGTCCCCCGAGGTCTTGGCTGCACGCTGGGCCAACAATGCCACGTTCGCCGCATCGCCGAGGACGCCAACCGCCTTGACGCCGGCAACGCGGACTGATTCCTCCGGCGACTTGCACGCCTCCAGGACATCCGCCAGGGAAGCCCGATTCCCTCGGTCTGCGAGGATGTTGACGACAAGCGCCTGGGCATCTGCGCCGAGCGATTTCCACTGCCGCAGGCAGGCCCTCACGATTTCGTCGTCCTTGCTTTCCCGCACCAGCCTGATGGCCATAAGCCGCAGTTGCTCATCACTGCCGGTGAGCGCCCCGATGACAAGCTCCGCCCGTCCATCATCGTCCGACAACGCCAATCCCCTCCATGCGGCCAGACGGATCGCCAATGCCGGCTTGCCCTCCATAACCGCGCGATAGATTGTCGCTGCTTCGGATTGGCTGCCTTGGCTTAGACGCCCTTCCGCACAGCGGAGAAGCGCTTCCGACACAGCATCGCTGATTTTGCCGTCGCGTGCCGCAGTCAACGCAGCGACAGCGGCCTGATCGCCTATCTCGCCGAGCGACAATGCCGCTGCGGACGCGATCGTCATATCCGTGTCCGACAGGAGCGGCACAAGCAGCGGGGTCGCGGCCGTGTCACGCCGTCGTCCCACAGAATCGATCAGACCCGCTTTGACCGCACCGGAGGTTCTTGCGAGGGCATCACGCAGCGCAGCGCCCGCTTCAGCATACGGCATACCCTCCAGCGCATACCTCGCAGCATGACCAACGCGTTCGTCCGTCAGTTGAGCGGCGAGGACCCCGACAGATTTGGCCGTGCCGCAGATTCTCAATTGCTGACACGCGGCGCACTTTTCGACCGCACCGGCATTCGATTGCAGAACGGCGACGAGGTCTTGTTCTGTGGCAGCCTCGGCAATGCAGGCTGAGAGTGAGATGAGTCCGACAATGAGTATTTGACTGAGCAGATTGCTTCTCATGAGCCACCTTTCGTGCTGCAAGTGATGGATTCCTTTCGCGGCGGTTCACAGAGTCCACGGCGGCCGCGGGGAGTAGGAGAGGAATCGATTCGCCGCGTCATCCCCCGCGAATTGCAGTCTCACCGGGTCCCAGCGAAGATCACGCTTCAGAGCCAGAGAGATGCCACCGATGAAGATGGCATTGATCGTGTACGCGGCGACTTCCGGATTACAGATCGTCGCCTTGCGACTGCGGACGCAGTCCAGGAAGTTCCCCGAATGGCTGTCCGCGTGGTATACCCGCTCATCATCGGGCAGCAGCGGCTCCCTGAGCACGCCGGCCGGATAAGACACGATGTTGCCTCGGTCCACTGCGATACGGCCTGTCGTGCCGACGAAACAGGCGCCGCCGTCAGGGCCGACCGGCTCGTTGGGATAGGCTTCGCCATGAACCACGACGCCGTTGGCATAATGGTAATCGATTATGCCATTGCGATACTTCACATCGATCGGCGACTTGGGGTCCGGGTTGACCGTCCATTGAATGATGTCATAGTGATGCGGGCTCCAGTTCACGTCGCCGACGAACAGGCCCGACAGCGTGTGGCCCGCCTCCCCGCCGAACGGCCGCCAGGGCAGCGGCCCAAGCCACATGTCCCAATCGAACCCCTCCGGCACGGGCACGGACTGATCCGAGGTCCACGCACTCGGTACGAAGGCCCCGGGTTCGCGGTAGGCATATACCTCCTTGAGCTGCCCGATCCGCCCGTTGCGGATCAGCTCGCAGGCCTGCCGGAACTTGCCGTCGTATTCGGATCGCTGCTGCGTCCCCGCCTGGTAGATCCGCCCGTAGCGGCGGGCCGTCTCGACCACCATCCGGGCCTGCTCGACCGTGATGGCGACCGGTTTCTCGCAGTAGACATCCTTGCCGGCTCGCATGGCCAGGATCGACATCGGCGCCGCCCAATGGTACGGCACCGCACACAGCACGGCGTCGATATCAGGGCGTGCAAGGACCTCTCGGAAATCATTGTATGCTTTCACGCCATCGTAGCCCGGCCGGCCGAGCCGCTCGGCGTAGATCTGGTTGCATCGCTGCCATGCGGGCTCGCGTCGTTCGCGTCGCACGTCGCAGACCGCCATCACCTGCACGTCTTTTCGAGCGACGTACCCTCCCGGCACGTACGTCCAAGCCCCCCCCATGAGGTGGCCGCTCCCCTGGCCACCCAGGCCGATGAAGCCCATGTTTACGCGCTCGCTCGGGGGGACTGTGCCCCCGGCCCCGAGGGCCGAGCCCGCAACCACGTACGGCATCGCCACGGCGGAGGCCGCCGCGCATAGAAACTCCCTTCGTGTCGCTCTCGTCCGATCGACCATAGTCAACTCCATTTGCTGAATCTGATTGTCCCCGTCTGGGACCTGACTGCGATATTGTAGTCCCGGAGCGGCCCGAGATAAAGGCGCTACCGCGCAATCGTCCGGCCCAAGGAGACGTCGTCGATATAGACGATGCCGGTCCCGCCGGCTGTTGGCGCGTTGCGATTGCCGATACCGATGCACATTGTCCTGACCCGGCCCAGGTTCACCCCGGCCAGATCGCTGTAGGGAATCGTCCACGGGCGCCATGTGGGACGCAGTGTAACGGCCTCATCCGCGTTCACGACCGTCACGCTGGCGCCGGCGCTGTCCTCGATCCTCACGTACATCGGCTCGGCCGAGTTGCCCTCGGGCTGTTCCGTGCCGATCCCGGCCACCTGCCACGGGCCGGTCACATTGCCCGTCGTCGAGACGTTGGAGAATTCGGCCGCCGTGACCGCAGCGGCGTTGTGACTGGTTACCGCCAGGCCGACGAGGACATTGTCGCTCATCGTGATGTTCACCGGCGCCGTGAACGCGACGTCGGCCCAGGTGACGCCGTCCGCCGATCGCTGCGCAGTGAAGACGCCGCCCGTCCGGGTCAGCTTCACCCAGGACGAGGCGACCACGATGTCCGTCTGGACCTGGCTCATCACGTTGCCGGTCTCCGGACGCTGCTGGAACGAGACCCCATAGTCCGGCGTCAGACAGATAAATGCGTGCTTCGAGCCCGGATGAGTGCTCTCGCGGATCATCACGCCCGCCTTGGCCCAGCCGTCGGTGCGAACCAGGGTATCGACGCGGGCCACGATCGAGCCGTTGCCGCCCAGGTTCTTGTAGACGTAGCGGAAATGGTCGGCGGTGTCCCAAATGTCCGTGCCGATGGCGTTCATGATGATCTGGCCGCCGGAGGTCTCTGTGAAGCCCGATGCACTGCCTCGGAGGTACAACACCAGGGTGTCGGCTCCGTTGTCCGTCCAATTCTGAGCGGTCGCGTATTCGCGCTCGGTCTCGGAGTAGTACGGCGACTTCGTGTTGTCGTACTGCAGCGGCATCGACTGGCTGCCGCTGTAAACGATGGTCCGCTCGCCGAATGTTCCCCCGGCAGCATCATTGTAGCCAACGTACGAGCCGGTCCCGTTCGTGACGCCGTCGATCCAGGTTTGCCAGATCGTCGTGCCGGCGTCAATGTCGTCATCGTATGCCTCGAAGTCCTCGATGACCGCGTACTCCTGGGTTGTGAAACTCCAGAGGCTGCCCTCGTAGGTCCCGGTTTCACCGGCCTCATCCACTCGCCAGTAGTAGGTCGTCCCAAACTCCAGGGACGGCGGCGTGTAGCTTCGCTCGGTCTGCGTGGCGGTCGGAACGGTTCCCGAGGCTACGGCATCGGCATCGACGCCGATATACACTTCATGCGACTGGGCTTCGCGGCCGGAACGCCAAGTCAGATCGGTTGCCACGTTGACGCTCGTCGCGCCGTCGGCCGGCTCGGGTTCACGGGCCTGCACGGGCACGTAGAAGAACCGCACCTCGCTCAGGCTGGCCGACATGGGATTGCCCCAGTTGGCATTGATGGTCAGCTTCACGTGCTTCGCGGCGACTCCGCCGAAATCGACGATGGTGCCGGCGGTGTAGGTCGTCATGCCGGTCCCCTGGGCAAACTCAGGCACATCCGGCAATTGGGCCCAGGTCTCGCCGTCCGTGGAGTACTCGACCGTGACGTCTTTTGCCCCGAAGCTCATGAAGGTCTCGATCTGGGAGTTGGCGTTCCACACCCACAGCTTGTCCACCCTGTATTCCCCGTCGAAGGTGTATTGAATCCACGCCGGCACGCCGGTGCTCATCCACATTTGCTTCATGTCGTCGGAATGCTGATCCTCCAAGTTGAGTCCGGAGCCGTCGATGGTCCGGATCGCAGGCGAGGAGGCCTGTTGGCTGGATGCCTTGACCGTCAGGCTCTTGATCGGGTAGGAAAATGGCTCCGTGGTGAAACTCCAGATGTTGCCTCGGAAAACCGTGGCGTCGGGCGTCGCATTGATCTCATCGATCCGCCAGTAATACGTCCGGCCATATTCGAGACCACCCGTATCGAACGCGGTGGCTGTCTGCTCCTCGCTGACCAGAACATCGCCCGGGTTGGCCCGACTGGCATCGTTCACGTCGTCATAGGTGGTTCCGAAGTACACGTCGCGAGTGCCCGCCGTCTCCATCGGGTCCCAACTCAAAACCACGTCCTGCGGCACGTCGGTGGCCTTGTCTTCCGGGTAAGGATTGGACGCCATGTCCCCGGCAAGACCGGCCATGACGAGCGAAACCTCGTCCGCGGATAGCGCCCGATTGTAGATGCAGACTTCGTCCATGCCCCCTGAGAAGACCTGGTCGTAGCCGTCGACCCCTGCACCCCCGCCCGTGACGGAGCCTATGCCCATATTGGAGTCTTCCCCTCCAGCATAGAAGGCAAAGGCGCCGGACGCTACCTGTTGGCCATTGAGGTACAGCCTGGCTGTGGTTCCGTCAAAGGTGGCTGCCACGTGCGCCCAGGTCTGGACGAGCGGATTCAGTGTGTTACTGGGCGAAACGATCGCGTAGGTCCCTGTTTCAATGCGAAAAGTGCCCCCGTTTTCCGGCCTGACCTGGAACTGCCACGGCGTCGTGGCCGGCCACGTATTCCTTTTGCCGATCAGACCCTGATACGTGGCGGTGCTGCCGGACCACCGGATCCATAATGCCAGAGAAAGCTGTCCCGTTCCCTCGGCCGGATTCCAGGTGCCCAGTTCGATCCTGGAGGCGGCTGTGCCGTCATTGTTGACTCCGCCCCCCTGGTAGGCTTGAGGAATCCATGTTATGCCGTTATGAAGGATCCCGTCGTGTCCACTGCCGGACATATCGTGAGCGATATCGCCCGCCCCTTCATTCAGAGGGTAGTACCCCACCAGGCCGCTGGTAATATCGGCATTCGCCACACTGGCAGCCAGGCAGACCAGTAGTCCAAGTGATACGAGGGTCGTTCTCATTGTTGGTCCTCCTCGAAGAAACACGGATCGTAGCCTTCCATTCTCCACATTGCGGAATCTTCGCCACGGGGGCGATCACAATCTCCTGCCATCACCACGAGAATGACAACTCATCGGGCTCCCGACCTCACCGCACCGGCTCATACCCCAGTTTGCCCCAATAAGCCTCCTGCACGCGGTGCAAATCGGGATTGCCCGGCTGGACGGGGTCCGCGCCGACCGTCATCTTGCCATAGTCGACCGTTCGCTGGTCCCGCCACTTCCAGTATTCGCTGTGCCCGTCGGCAAAAGAAAAGGACGTCCCACCGCCGTGCCGAACCGGGGGCGGGTCCTTGTGACGATTGTCTGCCGCCAGGATACCGGACTGTGCCACTGTGGAACCCCACCACGACTCACGATCGTACGGGACGCTCCAGCTTGCGAGTGTAGCCCAGCCTTCATCGACGAAGACGAGTCGCTCGCCCGACCGGAGGACTCGCATCCTCTTCTTGATGATGAGTTCCGGCTTGGTGGGCCAGCCGTTCATGGCGTCGATGATGGCGTAGGTTCGCATCTCGCCGCGAAGCCCGCTGGGGCACTGGTAGAGCTTGGCGCTCTTGCAGAACGGGAACAGGGCCCCTTCCTCGATGGCTTCGACCTGATCCTCTTCGGAGGTGACGTCCGAGTAACCGGCCCAATGGACCCAGCCGTCTTCCTTCGCCGGGACGTTGTTCTCACCGGCTTTGCCGGTGGAGCCGGCGACGATCTTGTCGTCGTTGTCGTCGGCGTAGAGAATCCACGCCACGGTGAGCTGCTTGAGATTGTTCAGACAGGCGGCGCGCTGCCCCTGCTCGCGGGCCCGGCTCAACGCGGGCATCAGAATCGCCATGAGGATGGCGATGATGGCGATGACGACCAACAGCTCGATCAAAGTGAATCCCCCGTGTTGACGCATGGTAACACCTCTTCGATTCAACTTGTCGATCTCAGGGCACACCGTGCCCCATCGCATCCCCAAACCCTCATTGCCGATACAATACCCAATATCGGCATTCTATCCTTGCACAAGTCCACCCTCTTTGTGTATAATTTCACCATCGACGACAGGGTCCAGTTGACACATTGCACGGAAACCCGATGCCGAATGCACGCGATCCAAGCTTCAAGATTCGACTGCTGCAACGCCTGAAGGCGAATGCCGACCTGTTTCGGCTCTTCGACTCCCTGCGCGACGTGTGCTTCTTCGCCAAGGACCGCAGGGGCAAGTTCATCATGGGCAATCGGGCGTTCCTCGAGAAGCTCGGCCTGGATCGAGAGGAAGACCTGATCGGCAAGGACGACTTCGACTTCTTCCCCGCGAGACTGGTGGAGATATTCCTCCGCGACGACCAGCGCGTCATCAAGACGGGCGAACCGTTGATCGACCGCGTCGAGCTGGTCTCCAATAGTGACGGCAGCATCGACTGGCACATCACCACCAAGGTGCCGCTCGTCTCCCGCAACAACTTCACGGTCGGCATCGCCGGAATCACGCGCGATTTCCGCGAATCGGGCGAGCAATGGCGTCCCCACCAGCAGTTCGCGGCGGTGATCGAGCACATCAATCGCAACTACAGCCAGCCGATCCGGGTCGAGGATCTGGCGGCCCTCGTGTTCCTGTCCGTCAATCAGTTCGAAAGGAAATTCAAGCAGGTCTTTCAGATCTCCCCGATCAAGTTCCTCACGGGTTACCGGGTACACCGCGCCTGCTACGATCTGCTTCACACGGACCACACGATCACGCAGGTCGCCATCCGAAACGGGTTCTACGACCACAGCCACTTCATCCGCCACTTCCGCAATGCGATGGGAATGACGCCCAACCAGTACAAGCGATGCTGAGGAGAAGACATGAGAAGGCAGAACCGTTTTGAATTTTGGATTCTGGTCATTTGTGTTTGTTTCGGATTTCGGATTTCGTGCTTCGAAATTCCCTGCCTCGGGGCCTTTCGGGCAGGCTTCGCATTCCGCGACGTAACGCCGGACGCCATGCTGCCCGTCTCAGGAGGCGTCGGCCCCTCGGACCCGGTCACCCGCAAGATCGGACAATTGACCGTCCGGGCCCTCGTGCTCGAGAACAACGGCACGCGAGTCGCCCTGTGCAGCGCGGACTTTCTCGGCTTCCCAGGCGTCCTGTGCAACAAGGTCCGCGCGAAGGTCCCAGGCATCCCGCCTGAGAACATCCTCATCGGCGCCACGCACACGCATAGCGCCCCCGACTGCTATGGTTTCCCCGACGAGACCGGCAGGACCGCCATCGATCTCGCCTACCTCGATGGGGTCTGCGAGAAGCTGGCCGACGCGATCAATGAAGCCATGGACCGTCTGGAGCCCGCCCGCGTCAAGATCGCCACCGGCAAGGCCCGGGGCAAGATCGCGTACAACTACTACGCCGAGCAGTTGTACGACCCCCGATGCTGCGTCATCCAAATCGTGGACGCCGCAGGCAAGCCGGTCGCGACCCTCGTCAACTACGCCAGCCACCCCGAGGTGATCGGGTCCGACCAGGGGATCATGAGTCCGGACTTCGTCGGCCCGCTCTACGACCGGATCGCGAAGCGAGGGGCAGGCCAGGGGATCTTCCTGAACAGCGCCCAGGGAGGCATGGTAACAGCCGACTGCCGGGGACCCGATGGCGAGGACCTCCGGACGTGGGAAGAGTGCATCCGGATCGGCAACCTGCTGGCCGATGAGGCCCTTCGCATCGCAGCAGATGCCCCGCTCCAGGAGGACCCGCCCCTCTTCTGCGGGTGCACAACGGTCGAGCTCCCGGTCGAGAACGAGATGCTCCTGGCCGTAGTCAAGCTGTCGCCTCTGGGCTTTGAACTGACCCCCGACGGCTGCGTGGCGACGCAGATCAACGTCGTGAATCTCGGCAACGCCCAGATGCTGACGATCCCGGGCGAGGCCCTCCCCAACATCGGCTTCTATCTCAAGCGGAAGATGTCCGGCCAGCACAACCTGCTCTTCGGCCTGACCAACGACGCCTTCGGCTACATCCTCACGAAAGAGGACTGGGGCAGCTTCGACCGCTACAACTACATCACGCGAACCTGCCTCGGGGAAATGACCGGCGACATCCTCATCGAGAAGTCCCTGGCCTTCGTCAATTCCTGTCCCCGACCGACGGCCGCGAAATAGCGTCGCGGAAGCATGAAGCTCGAAGGCTGTAGGCTGTAGACCTTAGGCTGAAGGCGCCTACGGCCTAAAGCCTTCTTTTCTTCTTGCTTGCCTATGCCCATTTCGTGATACTGGATGATGTGGCGACGAAGTGGTTGGCGGTTCCAGTATATTGGACGAGTCTGATGAGGTCGAGATGAATTGGGTACTTGTGTCAGCCCAGTTGTCCAGCGAAACGGGACAGGGGGCGGCGCAAATAGGCTAGCATCTTCGTTATCCCGCCGGGCAATGAATGGGCGATTCCGCGATTCTGTATTCTGAGGGCTGGCTCTGTCTTCCCGGCTAAGGGCACGTGTTTGTGAACGATTGCGATGTCATTATTACCTTCGTCGCCTTTCTGCGGAAGAAGAATGGTCTTCGTGACCTCCAAGTCGAACAATGGCCAGACAAGGAGAACCGCGTATCCCGAGACATTGACGCCATCGCGGGGGATTTCGCAATCGAGCACACAAGCATTGACGTCCTTCCAGAACAACGGGCAGCGAGCGCCCGCTTCATGCAGGCCATCGGCGGTATCGAACAGGATCTTCCTTGCAGACCTGCGTTTCGCCTCACGATCACCATTGACTGGAATGCAGTGTGTAAGGGACAGGATTGGCCTTCTATCCGCCAGTCCCTTGTAGACTGGATTGTCTCTGATGCCCCACGGCTCGATGATGGGCACTATATCCTCGATTGTGTCCGCGGTATTCCGTTTCCGCTTCACGTGCAGAAGTCGACACACGGAAGTCCGCGTGTCCACTGCCGGCGTTTCGCACCAGACGACGACAGCCTGTCTAACCGTCTGAGGGTCCAGCTTGACGGGAAGGCCAATAAACTCGCGAAATACCACAATGCTGGGAAGATAACAGTACTCCTGATTGACAATGATGATATAGCACTGATGGATAGGCTTATGCTGAGAAAGGCGATCAGGACCGCGTACCCATCTGGTAATCCGCGAGGCGTAGACCAGCTTTGGTTTGCAGACACGTCCCTCCCGAGCAAGATCAAGTTCTGGGATCTCACATTTGGCCCCGAAGAGTAAGTCATATTGGGGGACGCACTGAAAGTGCCAGGCACGTATTCTCTGCGTATACTCGCGTACCTCCTTGTCAGAAAAGATCTTATTCGCCCCCTCTGTCTTGGCAGCCTATAGCTTAGCGAATACCGGGGTCAACTACTGTTTTACGAAGATCAGAGGACGACTATCTCCCGCACCTGCCCGTTCTGCCGAGTCTCAGCGTCAGCGAGAGGGTTTTCGCTTCTTGGAGCGGAGTTCCGTCAATTGGAGGACCAAGCGGAGGGCCTCGTTGACAGACTCTGCGGTCGGAAACGCGTTGGCCACATCCGGAGCCAGGAGAACGAGATTGGTACCCTCCCGGAACCGTGCGGCGTACTTGCCCTGTACGCCGGTCCGCAGGAGCTTCCCCAAGTCATATCCCGGCCGGAGATCGTCACTTCGTTCGCCGTTCGATTTCTTCTTCATAGGCTTTTCGCTCTGCACGGGTCAACTCGCGTGCGCTGATGATTCTGATTGTGTCCCCGCGGTCCGTATGGGCGACCATCACAGCCCGACCGCGACTCGACATGCCGACCGTGAGATACCGGTTCTCGTCCATAGAATGGTCGGGATCGAAGATGGTCATGCCGAGAGGGTCTCGCAAGACGGTAGCGGCTTCGACGAAGCCGACGCCGTGCTTGCGAAGGTTCGTTGCTGCCTTCTCAGGGCTCCATTCGAACTCGATCATTCAGTTTCACCGCGTCATAACCATGACCAACCCACACAAATAGTGTACACCGCGGAATGAAAAAGGTAAAGCTCGGACTGAATACGCCGCCGGACGACGGTACTCCAAACGTCACCCCCCTCCCCGCCGGCATTCGTAGAATTGTCATCCCGGACCCCGATCTGGGCGCGATACACACAGCCGGTGGTCTCATTGGCACTCGACGGGGACATTTTGACTCCAGCGTTGCCTCCCGTCGGAGGGCTTGTTATCCTGTGTGCCTATGAATAAGACTACCTTGACTCTGCTCGTGACTCTCGGCGTGCTCGCGGGAGTCGTGTCGGAAACGGCCTTCGCCTGCACCAGCTTGATCGTGACCTCGAACGCATCGACCGACGGCTCGGTCTTCATCACCTACACCTGCGACGGGGTGTATCATTCTTACCTCGAAGTCATCCCCGCCGCGGATCACGAACCCAATTCGTTCGTGGCACCCGCCCGCTGGACCGGCGGGATCGAGGGCAAGGTCCGGCAGGCGGCTCATACCTACGCGGTTCTTGGTTCCGAGAGCGGCGGCTTGCTGAACGACCAGCAGGTGGCCATGGCCGAAACCACCTTTGGCGGACGTTCCGACCTGCACAACCCCGACGGCCTCTTGGAGTATCAGCACCTGATGGTCATGGCTTTGCAGCGGGCCCGCACTGCGAGGGAAGCGATCCGCGTCATCGGTGAACTCGTGGCCGAGTACGGCTACCGTTCCACAGGCGAGTCCTTTTCCATCGCCGACAAGAAAGAGGCCTGGATCATGGAGCTGATCGGGCCGGGCAAAGGGGGCAAAGGAGCCGCATGGGTGGCCCTCCGCGTTCCTGACGGCTACATATGTTGCCACGCCAACAAGGCCCGCATCGGCGAGTTCCCGACGGACGATCCGGACAACTGCCTGTACTCCGAGAGCGTCGTGTCCGTAGCCGTCGCAAAAGGCTACTTCGACCCCGACACGGGCAAGCCCTTCAGCTTCCGCGAGGCGTACGACCCCGACAACTCGCACAATCGTCGCTATGGCGACGCGCGGGTGTGGAGTCTCTTCCGCCGGGCGGCGCCGTCGTTGAATCTGCCCGCGGACTTCGTTCGCGGCGTGCCCGACGCCAAACCCTTTCCGCTGTGGATCAAGCCTGACGCCAAGCTCTCGACCAGGGACGTCTTTACCCTGATGCGGGACCACTATGAGAACACCCCCTACGACATGACCCAGGGGATCGACGCGGGACCGTTCGGCAATCCCTACCGCTGGCGCGACCTGACCTGGAAGGTGGACGGCGTGGAGTACGCCTGGGAACGGCCCATCTCCACCCAGCAGACGGCTTACTCGATTGTCGCCCAGTTGCGGGCGTCGCTGCCCGACCCGGTGGGCGGCGTGCTGTGGTCCGGCCTGGACGACACGTTCACGACCTGCTACACGCCGCTGTACGGCTGCATCGACGCGGCGCCGCAGTCGTTCGAAGTCGGCAGTCTCCAGGCGTTCTCCTGGGACTCCGCCTGGTGGGTCTTCAATTTCGTCGCGAACTACGCCTGCCTGAAATACTCGTACATGGTCAAGGACATCCAGGCCGTACAGAGTGACATCGAGAACAACCTGCTGGCGTTGCAGCCCGCGGTCGAAGCCACCGCGGTGGCGTTATACCGCACCGACCCGGCGCTCATGAAACGCTATCTCACCGACTACTCGGTCTCGCACGGCGAATCCACCGTCCGGCGTTGGCGTCAGCTCGCAGAACAGTTGCTCACCAAGTACAACGACGGCTACATCAACGGCCGCGGCGTAGGCTATCCCGAGCCGTGGCTGCGGAGAGTCCTCAAGGAGAATCCCGACCAGTTCCGCCTCGACCCCGCGAAGCCGTAAAAGACGGGTCTTGTCGCTCAGCCTGGGCGAAACGAACCATCGCACACAGACGGCGAGGACACTGCGCCCGATCTCACCTGTCCGCGATCCCGTCTACTCACCACGTACGATGATCTTCCTCCGGAAGATCCCTGTGCCGCCGGGGCCATCCCCCTTGTAGGTGACCGTGTAATCGCCCGGACGGAGGTACGAATGCACTTTGGTGTCGTGGTCCGAAGCGGCCTCGACCACGCCATCTCCATAATCGATGGAGAAGTTCGAAGCCATGTTCCGCCCGTGGAAGTAGATCGTGACCGGCGTGCCCGGGACGATGCCCCTCACCGGAAAATGACTCAGCGAATCGGCATAGGGAGCGTCCGTCGGATTCTCCCGATCGTAGACGAACACCATGACGTAGTTCGACGCGCGTTTGCCGGCGCTGTCCGTCACCGTCAGCTCTTCCGCATAAGCGCCCTTGGCACGATAGGTTCGGCGCACGTTCGCGGCGGTTGCCGTTGTTCCATCCGTGAACGTCCATTCGTAGGATGCAATGCTCCGGCCGGGAGGCGCTACGGACAAGGAACCTTCGAGTTCGATGGTGTCCCCTGCATAACAATGCCTCTTGTGCCCTGGGAACGATAGCGGTTCATCATACTCTTCGAGGTACGCCTGAACGAGGATCGGGAAACAGTTGATGTTCCTCTTGGGATCCAAAACGTAGCGCATGTCGAGATGCACATGGGCATCGTTGCCGCACTCGGAGTTGCCCAGGTACCCGAACATCTCGCCTCGATCGAGAACGCTTCCCACGCCGAGGTCCTCTCTCAAGTGACGCTCGACCATGTGGTAGTAGAGAATCTCCAGCTCGGAATTGCGGATCGAGGTGCCGACGCCATAGGAGAGGACTTTGGCGTTCGGAATCATCGACACGAGCTTGTGATGTTTCGGGTACATCCCGCCCAGATCGACACCGTAATGGTAGTACAGCTTGCCATTCGACATGTCGTGGAACCCGAGCCAGGCATTCTGGAAGTTCGCGCATCCCCATCGGTAGTCTTTGATGGGAAAGGCAAACCGGTGGGGATCATACCAGGGCATCGAGGCGTCCTTGGCGCTCAACAAGACCGCTTCGGACATTTCCGGTATGGCGGTGCTGTTGATCGTGAAGGCCCTGGTCAGTTCTCCGCAGACCCTCAAACCGTTGATGACGACCGGCATGTAGAACGGGCCGCAGCCGACAGTGCCTTCGACACCATCCACGGCCAGAGTGATCGTGGACTTATAGCAGATCTTCCGCAGCCCCCCCTGCCAGTAACCCATTTCGTAGCTATCGACAACATCAAGAAGCTTCACCGACCGGGAAACGGCCCCGCCGAAGGCGTCTGTATAGGTCTGCCCGATGTCCAGCGTGAAGAACTTCGGGTTGTACGCCTCCACGGACTGCGGACACACGCACAGAATGGACCAGACGAAGGCCACGCCCATCCCGATCTTTCCTGGACCCATCGATTCCTCCAATTCGTAACCCAAGCCATCCCTTGCGATAGCGCCGGCAACGGCACCTCCCGCCGGCCGCATCATGCCGGGAAACCTACCCGTGCGGCCCCAGAAAGACAACCAGAATCCGGCCTGCGCGATGAAATCCTCAGAATCCCGCGGAATGGCGGCAGGCCAAGTCACCCGTGCCTGAGAAAATATACCGGCGGATAGTGGGACGCAGGGTTAGGGATAGACAGATCGTGCCTGTCTCTGCGCCTCCGCGTCTCCGCGCGAGTGGATTGGGGTCACGGCCGAAGGCCGAACAACGCAAGAACAAGAACCAACCGGCCAGAAAAGAGCGGATGGCCGAAAGAAACGCAAAAGGCGATAAAAAGGGACTCTCTGCGCCGCTTTTTCTCTTGCCTGGCTCGACCCATTTCGGGATACTTGATGAAGCGGCGACGAAGTGGTTGGCGGCTCCGGCACGTTGGATGAATCCGGCGAGGTCGAGATGAGTTGGCCACTTGTGCCAGTCGAAGTGTCGGGCGAAACGGGATAGACGACGGCGATAATTCCTGACTGTCCCCCGTTATCCCGTAAACGGGAGAAATTGCAGAATCAAAGTAAGCAATGGCGAGACACAATGGAAACGCTATGGCAAGACGTTCGATATGGCTTTCGCATGCTACGCAAGAAACCCGGCTTCACGGCCATCGCCCTGGTCACGCTGGCGATCGGTATCGGGGCCAACACAATTATGTTCAGTGTGGTCAATACGCTGCTCTTTCGACCGCTGCCCGTCAAAGACCCCAACCGCTTAGTCCGCTGCGAGATTGGTGAGTCCCGGATCATCCCTTATGGGGGGTATGTCGACCTGCGTGACAATAATCCGGTGTTCAGTGATCTCATCGCCCACAATTACGGCACAAGAACCGCTACCCTGGTAAGAGACGGCATGGTAAGACATGTGGATCCGCTGTACGTCTCAGCCAACTACTTCACCGTTCTGGGAGTGGCCCCCCTTTATGGGCGGATGTTCTTGCCTGAGGAGGAAATGGGCGGCGCCGAGCCGGTAGTGGTCCTGAGCTACCGAACCTGGCAGCGCCTGGGGGCAGAGCCCTCGATCGTGGGTACATATATGCGAATCAGTGGTGAGCTCTGCAGGATCATCGGCGTGGCGCCAAAGACGTTCGTCGGCGCTGCCGTCGTCGCTCCCGACCTCTGGTTACCTCTGGGAGCGTACGGTCTGATAGGCCGCAGGTTCATGGAGAAGCCGGAGAAGCCGGACGAAATATGGTACTATCCGCCATCGGCCTTGGTGGGACGACTCAAACCAGGCTTGAGTATATCGGAGGCGCAAACGCGGCTGCAATCTGTGCTCCCACACCTGAAGCAAATGTATCCCAGGTGGGGGATGAGGTGGGAGAAAGTGGGTTCCTTGTTTCGCCTTGCCCCGTTGCCCAGACTCAGCGCCGGTACTCTCGATAACGACAAACCCACGTTAGGTCGTATTGGCCTGGGGTTGATGGGAGTCTCTGGGGTCGTTCTGCTCATTGGCTGCCTGAATCTGGCGAATATGATTGTCGTTCAAGGAGCGGGACGTCAACGGGAAATCGCCATCCGTTCGGCCATCGGGGGAGGGCGTCTGAGGATTATGCGGCAGTTGCTTGTCGAATCGCTTCTCTTGGCCATATTCGGCGGGATCCTGGCTGTGGCCGTGGCCCTCTGGGGCATCAGGATTCTCAGGCTGTGGGCGGCGATGGGCCAACTTCCCATGCAGTTGGGAGAGGCCATCGCCTCTGGAATTGTGTTGGACGTTCGTGTCTTGGCTGCCACCTTAGGTTTCAGCCTGATTGCCACGGTGCTCTTCGGCTTGCGACCGGCCCTGCGTCTATCGGGACGCGATCTTGTTGGTGGCCTGAAAGAATCCGGCCGGAGTGTGATTCAAGGCACGCGAGGAGGGCGGTGGATTTTACCACGCGGTCTGTCGGTGCTCTGTCAAATGGCCCTATCCGTCGCGCTCGTCATGACCGCGGCTCTATTGGGTCGAACCGCACTGAGGGCCGCCCGGACCGAACCGGGGTTTGGCCTGGACGGTAAGGTGATCATCAGCGTGGAACCATTCGCAGGAGGTTACGACATCGCTCAAGCCAGGCAAGCCTGCGAGACGTTGGCCGAGCGGTTGAAGGAGGACCCCGAGATTCAGGCGGTCGGCCTGTCTCGCAAATCTCCTGTGGACCTGGGGTGGTGGCCCTGGAGTTGCCCAAGAGTCGTCGAGTATGTGCCGGGTGGCGCAGATGACGCGTCAGGCAGCCTACTGGCGAAGGAGCTTCACGAGTACGAGGTGAACGGGGATTACTTCAAGGCGATGGGAATTCGGCTTCTGCAAGGTCGGCCCTTTGGTTCTCTCGACAGTGCCCCCGATGCAGAGCCAGTCGTGATCATCGACGAGCTTCTGGCCCGCAGACTCCGGCCGGATGGCAGGGCCCTTGGCTGTCTCATCCAGTATGGCGATGACGGGTTGTCGTCGCCCCGCCGAGTGGTCGGAATCGTACCGAACCTGCAGAGCGTTTGGGGCAATGGTCAAGTCCAACCCCTCGTGTACAAGCCAATCGAGTCCCACCACGTGCCAGAATCAATCCATTTGCTGGCCAGAAGTACGGCATTGGGAGCCGAGGCCGCGATCGTGCGGACCATCGGCGAACGGATTCGGAAGATCGATCCTCGGCTGCCGATCGTCGCGGTAGCGTCTCTGGCGGACCGACATCGCAATCATCCCACCGTCTTGTTCACGAGAGTCGTTGCCCGACTTGCGGTGATGTTCGGGGCCATGGCCCTGTTCCTGGCCGGCCTGGGCCTTTACGCCGTCAAGAGCCACATGGTCGCCTCGCGGACGCCTGAGATTGGTATCCGCATGGCGTTGGGCGCCACGCGGCGGGACATTCTGACCCTGGTGCTGCGTCAGGGCGCAACATCGACGTTCATAGGTCTGCTGGTCGGTACGCTGCTGGCGTTCGTCATGACGCGGGTGATTCGCAGCGCGGTCCAGGGCATCAGTAGCATCGATCTGGTGAGCATCGTTGTCACCGTGGCTATACTTACAGCGACTTCACTGCTGGCCACGTGTATCCCGGCCCGCCGGGCGATCCGAGTCGACCCGAAAATGGCCCTGCAGTACGAATAGGAGAAGGCCGAGGACAACCATGTGGCGAGGCTGCTGCCGCTAAGTCCTTATTGGGAGGAGAGGGGTGAGGTGTCAGGCTTTGGATGTAGGTGTGACTGTCTTTGTCCGCCTCGGTCAATAGGGGATCGGTGGGCATAGCCTACCCTGCCGCTGCCGCCGACTGCCGTCCTCCGCTTGCTTGCCGTTCGGAGCGGGTTCACCACCGAGGCACGGAGGTCGCAGAGAAGACAACCCCATAAAGCGCAAAGCGGCTGCGGCGGGACGCCGCGTTAAAACGTAGAAGCGTGAAAGGGTTGGAGCGTTGGGGGAACACGGACCGGTTCTGCCGGGCATTCTTCCAGCCGCATCCACGCATACACGCTTCTACGCATCTACTTGTCCCAGAGTGGTCTATCTCCGCGGTCTCTGTGCCTCTGTGGTGAGGATTCTTTCGGGGTGTTTCGTGCTTCGAATCTCCCTATCGCACGCCGGAGGGGTCCGTCACGCGGATCTCGTCGAACCAGAACTGCATCCCGACGAAGTCATGGTATTCGGAGACGATCTCGAAGCGGTCGACCGCCGACCAGTCGAAGGCCCCTTTCGGGTTGAACCAGGCGCCGTCCCACGAGCCGCGATCCTTGAAGCTGCTGAGCGGGATCTGCACATGGTGCCACTGACTGTCCCAGGGGGCCACGGCGCCGTCGATGGCCGTGCCCATCCGCCAGGGGTGGTCTGCGGGATCGTCTGTCTTCGTGTCCAGGAACCGAAGCTCGATCTTCGCCCCCGGCGTATCGCCTCGAACCCACAGATCGAGAGCGCTGCCATGCTGTACAAGGTATGTGAGGTCCTTGTCCGGACGGAAATCGAACCCGATTGCGTTGTACCTCGCGAACCCTGTGCAGTAGATGCTGTACGCCCCTGCGGCCGGTTCGGCGTCCCAGTAGTAATCCACGACACCCTGACTGGAGTAGCCGGAATTCGAAACCCCCTGCGCCACAGAATCCGCGTACAGATCGAAGCCCACACTGTCCGGCGTAAGAACGAAGGGCGTCTGCTCGGGCGCGGTCAGTCCAAGGGCCTCGACCATCGGCACGTTCAGATCGTGCTCGAACAGCTCATTCGACCCTGCGTTGAACAGACCGAAGCCGCCCTGGTAGTCCCAGATCGTCCAGGGAATCCCCTTTTCTTCCAGATACTCGCGGACGATCTCATACCAGTAGACCCGCTGGTCGTTGTCGCTGTTGCGCCGGTAGACACCGAACTCGCCGCAGAATATGCGTGTCTGTCGCTGGTCCCGGAACGCGACTGCGATGTCGATGAGCTCCTTGACGTGATCCACCGTGCCGTCGCTCGGATACGCGGCCAAGCTGCTGTCGATCCAGGTCCCCTTCAGTTCTTCCGGGCACGCGGGCATGGGACCTGCGCCATATGGAAACGGCACGCCGGCCAGCGGCTCCATGGAGGGATCCGTCCAACTGGCGCCCTGGTGGGTGAACATGAAGGGATCGTAGAAGTGAAAGGTGTAGATCAGGTTGTCGTACCTGTAGACGGGCACATATTTGAGATTGTTGTAGCTGCCCCAGCCTGCGCCGGTGATGACAATTGCGTGTGTCGGGTCCACGGCGCGAATCGCGACGATGACTTCCTTCTGGATCTGGGCCCACCTGCTGTCGGTGATCCCATGCGGCTCGTTGAGCACCTCGTAGTAGAGATAGGCCGAGCGGTCCTTGTAGTGCTCCGCCATCTGCGTCCAGACCGGCACCAGAACCATGTTGGCGTTCACATCGGTGCTGGCGTCCACGTCGAACGTGTGGTTGTCGAGGATCAGATGGATCTGGAGTTCCTCGCACCAATCGACGACCTGGTCCAGGAAGTAGAAGAACAGTGGATCAATGGTGTAGTTCGGGTCGCCGTCGGTCATGAAGTGCAGATTGATGGGCAGGCGGATCACGTCGCAGCCCAGGCTCTTGATATTGATGAAGTCCTGCTTCGTGAACTGGGTAAACGGAATCTCCCGGGCGCTGCCGGCTTGTAGCCAGCCGGTCAGGTTCACGCCACGATGGAAAGGAAGCTCCGTACCCGTGCCGGCCGCGGAAACCGGCCCCCAGCCACAGGCGCAAACGACGCCAAGCAAACTAACAACTATTGCGGCACGAGATCCCATGTCGGACGCTCCTCCAAACTCACATACCCGTTGCCCATCTTGCCATCATTATACCGCAGGAAGGAATGCTCTCGCAGCCCGATCTGCCGTTTTTTTCCGTTGACAGAGCCGGGGACCGGCCATAGAATCCCTTGTGTAGATTCATGCGGCTGTAGCTCAATGGTAGAGTGCTACCTTCCCAAGGTAGATGTTGTGGGTTCGAGTCCCATCAGCCGCTGTTGTCTCGCACGTTCCACCAGTGTTCTCTCCTCCGTTTCAGTCAGGCAGATATTCCATCGACGTCACCTTTCCGTCTGCCATCTTCACGACCACGAGTTCCGCATTATACCCCCCATCGTTGGGATCAAGTTGGAAGCAGAGCGATTCGTCGCCGGCCGCCTCCACCGGACGGACGAATCGGCCGCCCGGTGGGAACCGGCGGACGAGTTCCCCTCTCACGTCATCCTGGGTCATGCCGTTGTGGACGGCCGAGTAGAACTGCCGGAAGGGTTTCACCGGAGTGAGTGACACAAACGGCAGTAGCACGAGAACGGCGATGTAACCGAGCGCCCCAAGCTGGGCGAGTCGTTCACACCACGCAGGCAAGACGGCGGGCAGCAGCAATCCGACGGCAACGACGTAGAACCAGGGACTTGAGGAAACGCCGAACATCTCGTCGGCCAGAGCCGCAAGACCCAGACAAAAAGGCAAATATGCCGTCACCAACGCGATGCCGAGTTTTCTCATCTGATTCCCTTTCGCCTTTGTCGGCCATCATAGCACGACGCAACGCAGAAGTCAACAGGAGCATGTCCGTTATCGTTTCCGGCGCAGCACGTACCGGAAGAAGGAGATCAGCCCCGAGAATCGATATTGAGGATCGACGTACTTCTCGACGACATAGAATGCGAAATAGTAAGCCCGGGCGGACGCCCAGATCATCAGCAGCAGGAGCGAGGCTGTCTGCGCCGTCGGGACCTCCGCCCAGACCAGAGCAAAGCAAAGCAGGAAAAGACGATGAAAACGAACAGCCCCGCCTTCAGGTACATCCACCTTGGGTTTTGCAGGTCTATTCCCACTCCCGTCTCAGATGCCCGGCTCGATTGTCTCCTCACGGCTGACTTCGTAGGCCCTACCTCGCCAAGAGAGAGTCGCCAGGCCGAAGGCGTGGAAGACTCGGATGCTGCCGGAATCCTTCAGGGGCTTGTTGTCGGTTGGGCGGAGTGTAAAGAGGGCTCCGTCGCCGTAGTCATGGCCGTTCCAGGATTGGGCATGGAAGGCGACGAAACGCGGGTTCTCCACGACGAAGCCCCACGGCGGAAGCACCGTGCGACCGCCCGTTTCCGTCGTGATCTGGGCCGGGGTCTGGCCGAAGTTGACGGTGACGGTTGTGCCCTCCCCCTTCTCGCCGTATACCGCTCGGCGGGCGTTCCTGTCATCCGTGAGGTACTCGAATGCCGTGAGACGTTCATACGCGGTAGCGTGGTGCAGCGGGCCCAGGACCTCGTGGGTGTTCTTCAGGAACACGTCGTGCGGGTGCAGGCCATCCGCCCAGCCATTGTCGCTTCGCGTGTATGCGCTCTCGGCATTCTGTTCCGCGCGTGCCCTCGGGCCCGCCTGCCAGTAGAGGTGCTCCGGGAAGCTGTGGTAGTGCAGCGGACGAGCGCAGAGGACGTGGTGGGCGACGTATTCGGCGGCCCCTTCGGCCTGGTAGCCGTACTTGCCATAGCAGATCTGGCAGTCGTGATAGACCATCTCGAAGAAGGGAATCACCTGGGCACCGAGTTCCTCCTGTGGTTTGAGGTTGTGGTAGTATCGGCCGCTGACGCCGACGAGGCCCTCGAAGAAATCGCTGTGCGGCAGGGCCCACTCCCGCCCGCATTCGCTGCCGAAAATGCCAAACGTGTTACGGGCATAATCGCTGAGCCGGATCTTCCAGGCGATATCCTCGTTGCGTCCGATGGGGTGGCTCGGATCGAAACACTCGCGAGGACCGACCGCGTAGGTCGTATCGATGAAGTAGCTCCACGGCTTGAACAACTCGCGAATGGCCCCCAGGTTCTGGACTCGCTGGGCCAGCTCCAACTGCTTCGGGGCGCAGACCATGTACGCCCGACCGCCGTTCCATCGTCCGCCCACGATCGGCGAACCGTCGGGCTTCTTCTCGATGTAACTCAGGTCCCAGCTCTTTGCGTCGCGGTACATGTCCTGGACGTTGTCGTGCAGGCAACCGACGTAGCCCAGTTTCTGGATTCGCTCGACGGCATTCGCCAAGCCATCGTTGCCGCCGCACTCCGGGTTGGCCGGCAGGTTGTCCGGGTGGCGGACGTCGTAGCCCCCTTCCGTCCAGCCGCCGATCATGAAGAAACACCGCTCGATCTTGAGGTCGTCGTGCAGGTGCTCGGCGATGCGGGCGGCCTCGTCGAAGGTCCAGGCGACCCGCACGGACTCCTCGGCGGTGCTTTCCTCGTTCATCCGGCGAGCCAGGCACGTCCAGAGCTTGGCGTTCGACGCGCCGAGCATCAACTTGACATGTGGGTCCCGGCGGATCTTGTCCTTCAAGGTCACGGCCAGTCCCCGTTTCTCGGCGTACCTGCGGTACTCGCGGGCAATCGTATTCCAGTCGCCCTTGCCGAGCGGTGTCAGCCGCACGGACTTGGCGCTGCCTCGAAGCTCGAACGTCGTCGTGAGCGTGCTCCCGCCGGATACGGTTCGCTCGATCTCCGGGAAGACATAGGCATCGTCCCAGGTCGCGATCAGAGCGGAGCCGCCCTTCACGAAGCCGAGCATGCTCATATGGCAACCTTCGTATTCCGACGTGCCGAAGACGCGTTTGAAGGCCTTTTCTCCCTGGGCGGGAATGAGAAGCCCCTCCCGGCTCGGGACAATCACGTAGCCATCCCCCGTGATGGTCAGGACATCGCCCAGGACCCGGATTGTCTCGTTGACCGGCTTCTCGTATCGCAATTCCAGCGTCGTGCCGCCATCGACAAGCGCGAACACCACCGCCCCGCCATCTTTTGCAGCCAGCCGAACCGTGTCTTTGTCGCTCCGGGTTCGGGTCAGGCCTTTCTGCAGCCAGGACGCGTTGCCGGCGCCGGCCATCCCATCCGACGGCCACCGCACATCGGAGAGCTTGTCCCAGAGCGTCCAGGCCCCTGTCTCGTCGTCGATCTCCACGACGAGCAGGTCGCTCGCCAGCCGGGCGGCTCCCGCGAAGCAACTGGAACCAGACAGCAGAATCGCGAATGCGAACACGAGGAACTGATTCATGGATCGCCGGGTCATGGCACGCACCTCCAATTGCAGGTTCAACGGGAAACGGCTGTTGCACTGGCATCAGGTTACCCCGTGGAACACACCACGGCAACTGTTTTGCCGGCACCGATTGCCCCCCCACGAAGGCATCCCTCCGCGGCCGACGAGGCTCAGAGCAAATTGCGTCGCATTCGTTTCCCCGTCCAGGTGGCGACGGCCAGGCCAACCACGACATAAATGAACCCCGTCAGGAGGATCCAGCCGGTCGCGTCCACCACGCCGCCCATCCCTCCCTGTATCCAGTCATATTCGCCCAGACCGCTCTTGCGCGCCGTCGCCATCGCAATGACGGCTGCATGCACAACAGGATTCAGATCCATGTAGGTTTCCAGCGGGGTGCCATGCAGATGGTTGATCTCCACGAGGACGGCCCACGTAAACGGCACGACCGCCCACAACGTCGCGGCGAAACCCATGTTGGCGATCACTGCGGTGGTGGTGTGTTTGAAACGGGCGCTGAAGTACAGACCGGTACAGGACAAGAAGACCAGGACCCAGGCGACGACGACAGCCAATTGAAGGACCGCCACCGGGTGAATGTACCCAACGACGGCAAACACCAGCACGTGCAGGAACAGCAGCGCCCACGCCGGGGCACAGCGGCGCAGGACCCCGCCGAACTTGCCGACCAGGATCTGGCCTTCGCCGATCGACGTGGCCAGCAGGAGCGGCCAGGTCTGCGACTCCTTCTCCGAGGCAATGCACGTGCCCGGCACGACCGTCGTGAACAGCAGGCCGACCGCAAAGAAGACAACGATGTACATGACGTGGGTGGTCTCCTCGCCCAGCGCGTCTTCCACATAGCAGGACATGTAGGTCATCGCCAGAACGGCAATCAGAAAAAGCGTCCCGATGATCTTCGTCAGTTTGCGTCTTCCGAGCAGCGGTGTGCTGCACTCCCTCCAGAGCACGGGCGGTCCCACGACCCGCCGGACGTGTCCGGTGGCGGCATTCTCCTCGGGTCCACGTGCGGTTCGGCCCGACCACAGGCCGGTCTGGCCCATCGCCTGTCTCAGAGCTGCCTTCCGCACGAGCATCATGGACAGCAGCAGCATCAGCACCGAGGCGCCCAGCATGACACCGCAATGCACACGCCACCCGGCCAGAGCAAGGGGCCGTACCCAGTGCAGCGATTGCGTCAGCTTGCCCATGACAAAATACGGATTCACATGAGACAGGCCTCGCCAGAACACGGCTGTCGGCTGCCGGTCGGGGTAATAGGCCAGGAATGCGACGAGGAACGGCAGCAAGGCGAACAAGACCGCGACTGCCAGGATCGTCGTGAGGATCACCGAATAGGCTCGTCGGGTGAAGATCGAGAAGAACAGGCTCAGCGAGCCGACGAACAGTGTCGTCGTCAGCGTCACGCACAAACCGGCGATGAGGACGTCCCAGGGCACGCCGCCGAACACCCGCACGATCGCCAGCAACGGAAGCGAGATCGCCAGCAGCAAGACGAGCTGCAGCAGTTTGCTGAGCAGCTTGCCGACGACGATCTGGAAGCTCCCAATGGGCGTCGTCATGAGCACGCCGAGCGTGCGGTGGTGGATCTCGTCGCTGATCGATGTGCTGAGCATGACGATGGCAATCACCTGGGCCGTCATGAACTCGAACCACAGGATCGCAGTGACAATGATCTGTCCGGCCTGGGCCATGCGCGAGCTTTGATAGGCCGACGTGCTGCGGTACGGCACCGACTCCGCCCAGATGAGCGCCAGCAGGAGCGTGAACAGCCCGACGTAGACAAACCGCAACAGGTAATTGCGCCGCCGCCGGCTGGAGACCCTCATCTCCTTGCCGAAAATCGGGCCGGTCAGCCAGGCCAGGCTCAATATGCGAACGATCCAATTCAAGACGATAGCAGCCATCCGATCACAGAATCCGTCACATGAACACATGGCGCCGGAGGTGTCGCCCGGCCCGCCAGAAGAATAACAGGCCCACGAGGATGTGCAGGGCCGACACGAGCGACAGCATATACGTCATGCGCCCCACGCCCATCGGACCGGAACCGCCGTGGTAGACGATGTGGTCGGCGTCATACTCGAGCTTGCGCCACGGGGTCCTGGCGTTGTCCTGCCCTCCGGCGCCGTCCACGATGATCTGGGCCTGGACCGCTGGATGGGACCACATATACATCTTCGGTAGCCTGCTCTGCGGCGCCATGGTCGATAACAAGCCTACCAGGATCGGACCGACCGCCCACAGGCCCAGGATCACGGCAAAAGTCGCCACCATGGCAGAGGTCGTCCTCGCAAAGCGCGTGCTGAAGTACAGGCCCGCCCCGGTGACGAAGCAGGTGATCCAGGCCACCAGCAGGAGCAGGTGGACGACGGCCACGACGTGGATGTACCCGACGATGACGAAAAGCAGCACATGCCCCGCCAGCAGGCCCCAGATCGGCAGGCAGCGTCGAACCGCGGAGACCGCCTTGCCGAACAGGATGTCCCCGTCGCTCAGCGGGGTCGCCAGCAAGAGCATCCAGGATTGCGACTCCTTCTCCGAGGTGATCCGCGTGGCCGCGAAGACCGCATTGACGACCGTGCCCAGGAAGACGAAGAGGCCAACGTAGGCGCCGTGCGTGAAGCTCTCGTCGAGGACGCCGGATCGCGCGGAGGTCACATACGTGAACAACAGGGCAACGATAGTGATGGCCAGACCGATGTAGCTGTTGCGATTGTCCACACCGGAGATGAAGGGCGCCCGGAGCTCGCGCCAGACCACCGGCGGCCCCTGCACCCGCTTGATCGCGCCCAGCGGACTGTCCTCGATAACAGCCGCAGCCGGCGTCCGGGCCTTGCGACTTCGCTTCCTCGGCGCGAACCACGCGTCGAGCTGGCCTGTGGCCTGGCGCAGCGCGACTTTGCGAACGATGACCATCGCCCACATCAGGACCAGGGCCGCCAGGCCCAGCATGGCGGCGCACTGGAGCGGCCAGGAATACGGCAGCACCCGCCCGCCCGGCGAGAGCATCTGCAACGTCGTGATCGACAGGCCCACGACCGGATTGACGTGGATCAGGATGACGGTGAGCGTGGATTTGTGGAGTGACTGGGCAACCGACGTCACGCTGAATCCCCGTCCCCACACAGCCTCGAGCATCAACGGCAGCACGAAGTAGAAGCTGGCCAGGACGAACATGGTTCGCATGATCACTGCGTAAGTCCGCCGGTTCTCGATGGACATCAGCAGGCTCAGGGAACCCGCAAAGATTGCCGCGGTCAGCGTGATGCACAGGCTCGACAACAGATAGCCCCAGGAGACACCTCCGAGAACGCGGACGATCGCCAGGATGGGAAACGTGATGGCCAGCAAAACGAGGAGTTGCAGCATCCGGCTGAGGATCTTGCCCATCACGATCTGGAGACCGTTGATCGGCGTGGTCATGAGCAGTCCGAGCGTGCGGTGATACACCTCGTCGCTGACCGCGTTGCTGAGCATGATGACGGCCAGGAACTGCATCGCGACGAACTGGAAGGCGACGATCCGTGTGATGATCTTCCTGCCCGCCTCGGCCATGAGGGACTGCTGGACCGTCGCGTTGCCCCGGATGTCCATGAAGCTCAGCCAGACAACCGCAATGAAGATCGTCAGGACGAGGACGTAGAAGAATCGCAGCGAGTAGTTCCTCCGCCGTCGGCTGGAGACTCGCAGCTCCTTGTCGAAGATCGGCCCGGTCAGCCACGCCGGGTCCAGGACCGTCCGAAATGTCCTTCCCATCTGAGCGATCATCAATGCACGATCCCCTTCGTCAGTTGCAGGAAGGCGTCGTCGAGCTTGAGCTGTTCCGGCTGGAGATAGACGAGGTCCACGCCGCCGGTGACGAGGGTCCGCGCAATGATGCCGTCGGTATCCTGACCCTCGCAGAAGGTCACCGAAAGGTAGTCGCCCACGGTCTCGACCTTCTGGATCTGCGGCAGGGTCGAGAGCATCTCCACCGCCCGGGCCGGATCGCCGAGCACCTTGACGCGGACCTTGCTCTGAATCCCCAGGCGCGGCCGGATCTCCTCCATGCTCCCACTGAAGACAAATTGTCCGTGCTCGATGATCCCGATCCGGTCGCAGATCTCCTCCAGCTCGCTGAGGATGTGGCTGGAGACCATGATCGTCTTGCCCATGCGCTTGAGCTCGCGGAGCAGCTCGCGCATCTCGATCCGGGCCCTCGGGTCCAGGCCGCTGGCGGGCTCGTCGAGGATCAGGACCTTCGGGTCGTGAATCAGCACGCGGGCCAGGCCCAGTCGTTGCTGCATGCCGCGGGACAGGCTGTCCACCGGGGCGCTGCGCTTCGAGACCAGATCGGTCAGCTCCAGGACGCCGTCGACAATGGCCTTGCGCTTCTTGTACTCGATGCCGAACGCGGCGGCGAAGAACTCCAGGTACTCGAACACCTTCAGGTCGTCGTAGACGCCCATGAAGTCCGGCATGTACCCCACCCGCCGACGCACCTCCTTGCCCTTCTTCGATACGTTCAGCCCGTCGATGAACGCCTCGCCGCTCGTGGGCTCCAGCAGGGTCACGAGAATGCGCATGGTCGTGGTCTTGCCCGCGCCGTTGGGCCCGATGAAACCGAAGATATCCCCGGCCCCGATGTACAGATCGAGATTGCTCACCGCCACCAGATTACCGAAGTTCTTCGTCAGTTTCTTCGTCTCTATCATAGCCCTTCCCTCAATGGCCGACCGGAACAAGCAGTCGTGCGAACTGGATGTGATTCACCGCGTAGGATCGTTTTCGAATGGCGAATGGCGGCGGCGCGTTCTCGAAGACGACGCACACCATCGCCGCTCCCGAATCAAGACAGGAGTACATGCCCCACGTGCGATCCAGACATCCCTGGGCGAAGAAGGCATTGTCGGTGATCCCCGTCAGACTCACGGGCATGCGGGGCACGTCTACACCCACCGCCATCTTCGGAGGCTGGCCGTCAAGGCTGGGACCGGGCGGTCCGCCCTGACTCGGCCAGAGCTGGAATGGGCGAGTCCGCGTCTCAAATCGCTTCGTCGAGCGGGCCGCAACAGGCCCCAGGTCCGCACAGGAGTTCTCGAGCAGGATATACCCCTTCCGAATGGGGTGGTCCGACAGATTCCGAATCTCGACAGTCACCCCGCCATCGCTGCGTTCGACGGTCGCGGCCAGCGGCATTTCCTTCGGCATCCACTCGCACAACAGAGACTGCACGGTCCAGATGCTGATGGGCAGGGAGACCGGCAGATTGCCGCCGTCGGACTGCCGACAGTGGATCTGCCGCACGCCAGATTCCCGCGACTGGGCCCAAATCTCGTTCTGCATCGGCGCGATGCCCGACCACCATTGGTTCGGCATCAGGTCATCGAACTGGTAGTCGTCGCTACGAGGGGCGAAGATGCCCGCGAAGGAGGTCGCCCAAGTGCAGTCGCCACCGGCGATGCCGTCCACAACGGTCACGGCCCGCAACTCCATCGAACCGGCGCGGAGATACTGGACGCCGTAGTATGCGCCGATGGTGAACACCACGATCCAGGCGGTGCTCGTCAGCCACGTGAGGGGCTGCTTGTCCAGCCGCTTGAGCATCCAGTAGTCCACCGGGCCCAGCAGCACCGCTAACGCCGTCAGCGTCAGGATGACCCACCAGATGCTCAGGGGTTGCATCTGGCGCAACTCGAACAGGTAGTTCATCACCTGGTTGGCGGCGGTCTGGGCCACTCCGATCCGGTGGCGATTGTCGTATAGAGGAGGGTCGGCGGGCGAGTTCGGGTCGGGGGAGTCGCCGGTCGAAACGATCGTGCGTCCACGCCCTGCCGCACCGACCGCGTTCCCCGGCATCGCGGGACCCGCCCTATCGCCGATGCATGCGGTGATCTGCCTCGTCCAGAATGCGGCGGTCCGCCCGGTCGCAGCGTCTCCCAGTTGAGCGGGCTCGAAAGCCAGCACCGCGATGCGTCCAAATCCGATGTGGCCTGTCCCGTGAAGAGAGGCCATTTCCGGGTCGATCCGGCCTGCGATCGGCGCGCCGGGCTTCGGCGAGAGTGGCCATGCGGTCACCGTTTGGGACCGGCTCGAATCCAGTCCCCATGCGCCCGTCTCCCGTGGCGGGATCTCGACCTGCGCAGGATCGCCGATCTGAAAAGGAATTGCGGCTCGCAGCGGACTATCCTGCGGCAGAGGATGGCGTCCGAGGATGAGCAGCGCCGCCCCGCCGTTGGAGACCCACTCGCAGATCGCCTTGACCTGCTGGGGTTTGAGCAGCGACCAGTCGGGATCGCACAGGACCAGGAGATCCAGGCCCACGAACCCGGTCCAGTCCCACGGCACATCCCGGGCCAGCTTGGGTCCGACGTAGACATGCCCCTGGCCTCGGGCCGACATGCAGGCCGTCTCCTTCGGCAGTCGCATCAGCCCGTACTGTCCCGAGCCGACCAGCCCGATGAGCATATCCTGCTCGTGGACCGTGCGCAGCAGCCGATTCTGGGAGGAGTAATCCCATATCGTCTGGGAATGGTGCCATTGCGTGCGCCCGCGGTCGTCTCGGATGGTCAGATCGCAGTCGGCGGCGCCGAACGCAAACTTGGCCACCAGCGGAATCGGCTGGGAGATATCGGGCATCAGGACGAAGGTCTGGGTGACATTCAGCGTATTGAGCCCGTCCTGCCGGGCCGAGAGGGAGAAGGACCCTGCGAAGGGTTCCTTCAGATCGCTGCTGATGCCGACCTGGACCGGCGTCCACTCCATGGGACGATAGTACCCATCCCATCCGCAGGCGAAATCCACGTTGAACTCGATCTCCTTCGCCGCCTGGAGGCAGGTCGCACACATCAGCACGCACAGACTCGCTGTCACAACTCTGACCATCTGCTCACTCCCACTGCACTCCCATCGTCCCTCAGATCCGGCTCTTCAGATTGTACGCAAGCCACTCGATGCAGACGAACACCAGGGCCGCGAGCGCCAGCAACGGCCACAAGGGCACGTTGGCCCGTTGGACTTCCTGTCCCTGGGCGGAGATCGCCATGCCGGCCAGCTCGATCTTGTCCTTCGGCTCGATCCGACTCTCGCCCGGCTCCAACAGATTCACGGCATAGAATCGCGGAGGCTCCCCCGGCGTCCTGGCGGTATAGACGCCGACACGGTATGTCCCTGGAAAACGCACCGTGCCGCTCGGGTCCGGCTTCACTTCCACCTCGGAGCCGTCGGGGCAAGCCACCACAAAGACGGCTTCGCCCGATACATTCTCGACAGTGATCGGCTCGCCGACGGCAAGCTCGTGCCTTCGTTCGTCACCGACCTGCGCCCCGAGGAAACTCAGGGCGTTGTAGCAGAACAAGACGAAACCTGGCTCGAACGGCCAATTGCTCTGCAGGATGTCAAACCCGGCGATCAGGTACGTGCTGCCATGACGCCTCAGCAGAGCCAGCGCGGGCGACCCATTGAATTCCGCCAGCACTTCCGCGTCTCGCGGCAGCAGCAGTTGATGGCTTCTGACTGCAAAGAGATTCGTCATGTTCACATACTGCAGGACCGGGTGTTGCGCACGCCAATCGACGATGAGCTGATTCTCCACCTCGGCCGGCGAGTTCACATCGATCCCGGCGGGAGGGGCCCCAAAGACGAGGTATCGGCACTGGGGCAAATGGGCCGGGACGTGGTTGTCGAGCACGACCACGTCGTACTGTTGACGCGCGGCGAATGCGACCGGGTCCAAGGCATCGAATCCCGCCGGCGTGCAGGGGTCCAGTCTGGCGATCGGACAGGCCTTGAGGGCCGATTCCAGGACGCGGTTGCCCTGCGTGACCAGCAGGATGGACAGTCGCCTCGGCGGATCGAGGATGCTCCAGGCCGCATCGTCGCAAGCCAGCGCATCGGCCCCCAACTGGCGCACCTCCAGCACGCCTGCTTCACTGTGGGACAGAGCGAAGTTGACGGTCGCCTCGCCGGGTCGAAATGCCTCGTCTCCCGCCTGGACTTCGCAGCCCGGGATCGTCACCGACCGGATGGCATGCACATTGCCGCCGATGGTCAACTGGACGTCGCGAGTGACCGGGTCGGTCCCGAAGTTGGCCAGGGAGGCGAAGACTTCGACCTCCTGGGGTTGCTCGTACGATCGCCTGGCGTTCATGGCGGTGAGGCCGACGTTGTCCGCCGATTCGCCGATTCGATGGAAGACGAGCTCGTCGGCGCCGACGACGATGCCCTCCAGGTCGTCGATTCTTCCATCGCTGAAAAGCACCAACAGAGCAGATTCTTCACTGGACTTTCCGGCGGCCTCCCCGCCGGAGGATTGGGCAAAGGCGCGTGCGACCGTCACGGCCTCGCTCAACCGGGAGACACCATCGCCCGGCGCGATCGCGTCGATGCGGGCCATGAGCTGACGCTTGTCCGACGTGAAACTGCACGCGACGCCTGCGCGCTGATCGAAGGCAATCACCATCGCGTGGTCCGACTGATCCCGCCAGGAGAACACCGAGCCGGTTCGCATGGATTCGACGAAGGCTTTCGCCTGCTTCTTCGCCGCGTCGAGCCGCGTCGGCACAACGTCGGTTGCATTCATGCTGGCCGACCGATCGATGAGCAGGACATATCGCCGGCCCGGCCCGCGCCGCAGGGCCAGCACGGGTTCCGCAAGCGCGAGCAGCACCGCGCCCAGCGCGAGCAATTGCAGCAGGAGAAGGAGGTTCCGCCGCAACCTCTGGAACGGCGCGTTGACCTGCAGGTCCCGCACCGCCCGCTTCCACAGCAGCGTGCTGGAGACGACCGCCTCGTGCCGCTTGAGCTTGAGGAAATAGAGCGACAGCAGCAGCGGCACGGCGACCGCCGTGGCATAGAGCCCCACAAGTGGTGTCAGAAATTCCATAGCGCCTCTAACGCAGCAAGTGAATCCGCCGCAGATAGTTCAGAACCAGGGACTCAATGGAATCCGCGGAATTCGCCTGCACGTAAACCACGCCGCGGTTCGTGCAGAAATTCCGCAATTCATCGCACCAGGCCGCCAGGTTGCGTTTGTAGTACTTGATCAGGGCCGCACTCACCGTGATCTCCGCGGTGTCCGCGTCTTCGGCATCCACCAACTTCAGGTCGCCCGCCAGCTCCGGCGAGATCTCCTGCGGCGACAAGACCTGGATCACATACAGATCGTACCTGGCGCCGATCAGGCGTCGCAAGGCAGCTTCGTACCCCTGCTTGAACAGGAAGTCGGAGACGACAATCGTCACGCCGCGGCCGATGCGAGAAGCGGTCACATCCCGGCATGCTCTTTCGAAATCGGAGAGGCCCTCGCATTCGGTGGTCAGGAGCATTTCTGCCATCTGCGGCAGGTAGTTGCGGCCCCGCATGTTGGGCAACTGGGCGCGGACGCCGTCGCCGAACAGGCTGATCGTGAGCCGATTGTTGTTGGCCAGACTGACGTAGCCCAGCGCCGCCGCGAGCCGCTTGGCAAAGAGCCCTTTCGCCGGCTCGCCGACGCCCATCGAGGCACTGGTGTCCGCGAGGACGTGGACCGTCAGGTCCTGCTCTTCGAGGAACAGTTTCAGGAAAAGCTGCCCGAGCCGGCCGTAGACGTTCCAGTCCACGAAACGCAGGTCGTCCCCGACCACGTACGGACGGTGATCCGCGAACTCGACGCTCTGTCCGCGGCGTTTCGAACGTCGCTCGCCCTGGAGCTTGCCCTGCAGGATCTTGCGGCTGAGCACGTCGAGCGAGTCGAGCCGGGCCATGAACTTCGGGTCCAGCAGATCGTTCAGCTTTCGGGTTGTCGGTTTTGTCGTTGGCATCTGCGCTCAGGAAATCGGATAGGACCAATAGGACGCATGGGACCTATGAGATCAACTTCTCCTCTGCCGTTCTTGGGATGTTCTTGAGCAAATCGATCAGAATGTCGTCCGTCTGGATGCCCTCGGCCTGGCCTTCGAAGTTCAGCAGCAGCCTGTGACGCAGAGCGGGCAGCGCCGACTTCGCGACATCGTCGAAGCTCACGTGGTATCGCTCGTCGAGCATGGCCCGCACCTTGGCCGCCAGCACGACCGCCTGCACCCCGCGAGGCGACGACCCGAATCGAACGAACTGGTTCGTCATGTTCGTCGCAAACTCGCCCTGCGGGTGCGTCGCCAGGACCACGCGAATGGCGTAATCCTGGACGTGCTCGGCGATGACGACCCGCCGGACCAGCTTCTGCGCCCACAGGATCTTCGCCGCATCGGCGACCGGCTGGGCCTGCGGCTCCTGCCCCGTCGTGGTCCGATCCAGGACCGCCTTGAGCTGCTCGCGATTGCTGTACGTCACGAGCACCTTGAAGAAGAACCGGTCGAGCTGGGCCTCGGGAAGCGGATACGTCCCCTCCTGCTCGATCGGGTTCTGCGTCGCCAGCACCATGAAAGGCTCCGGCAAACGGCGGATCTGCCCACCGCTGGTGACGGAATGCTCCTGCATCGCTTCGAGCATGGCCGACTGGGTCTTCGGCGTGGCGCGGTTGATCTCGTCGGCCAGGATGATCTGTCCGAAGATCGGGCCTTTCTGAAATTGGAACTCCCGCCGGCCGGTCGTCGCATCCTCCACGACGAGGTTCGTGCCTGCGATATCCGCAGGCATCAGGTCCGGCGTGAACTGAATCCGTCGGAATTCCAGCGACAGGGCCGAACCGAGCGTTCGCACGAGCAGCGTCTTGCCCAGTCCCGGCACGCCCTCCAGCAGGACGTGCCCGCCGCCGAAGAGGCTGATCAGCACGTTGTCCACGATGTCCTCATGGCCGACGATGACCCGACCCACCTCTCCGCGAATCGCTTCGAACATCTCGCGGAAGTCCGCACACTGCTGTTCCACATTCTTTTCGTCGCTCATCATCTTCTATCCTTCTTCACCATGACCCGTTTTCCTGCGTTTGGCCTTCAAGAGCTGATCGATATGCGTGCTGGGCATCACAGGCTTGGGCGGTTTGAGTTCCTCCGCAGGCGGCTTCGCCGACGGCGTCTCCTGCCGCTTGGGCTGCGAGTCGATGGTATCGCCTCGATACCTCTCGCCGCCTTCGTAGCGTCTCGCAAAGACGCCATCCGCCGCCCCGGCCGACCACTGCGCGCGTAGCTTGTGCCGTCGGGCCTGCAACCGCGCGATCCGCTCATCCTTCTGTTGCTGGGCTGTCGCGGTCAGCCAGCTCTTTACCCTGCGCAGAGCCGCCCGTACGTCGACAACGACCCGCCGGACCGCCACGTCCAGCAGGAACAGCACGATCCACACCAGCATCAGCGGCTGCACCAGCGGCAGGTGCGTCTCGGGGAACTTCAGGCCCGCGTAGTCGAACAGTGTCGCCTCGTTCGGATCGGAATCCAGCGACAGGACCCGACCGCGCGTCATCTTGCTAATCTCCACCAGCAGAGGGGCGTTGTCGGAGAGATCGCGAAACTCCGGCGCGAAGGGAATCGTCACGATCGCATTGGCCAGGCGGGGTCCCTCCTGCAGCGGGGTCACCCCGTCGCCTCCGGGAGTTGCCGTGGTCACGCTCCTGCGATATTGCAGACTCACGATGTAACTGCCCGGTGCGCGAGTCTGGAATCGGCCGGAGTATTGTCCCGGCCCGGTTTGCGTCAGTTGCAGCGGCCAACCCTCCATCTCCGGCGTGAGCACTTGCCCCTCGACGGTCGCAAGCTGCAGGAACCTGCCTTCCGCATCAAGCGCCTCCACGCGAACCCTGGCCTCCTGGCCCTCCACGTCGGTGAAGATCTCGCAGTCGGTGGACTGCGAGGGTCTGCCCGCCCACCGAATCACCTGCTCCCAGAACTTCGCGAAATCAGGCCACTGCACCCACTGCGCCGCCCACCGGCTGTCGGCGGAACTGGTAAACGCGACACACCGGCCGAGCCCGGACTGGCAGGTCGCCAGGATCGGGTCCGCCTCGCTGCTGCCCAGGATCACCTGGTTCAGGCCGCCCTTGGGACCTGTAAAGACGTATCCATCGAGGGGCGGCAACACAGTCGATACACCGGTGAGGACCTCGCTGAGCGCGTAGACGATCTGCGGCGCGAACGTCTGTTCGATAATCATCGAGCGGCGCACGACCTGGGCCTCTTTGATGAAGACCTCCGGGATCGTCGTCGGATCGGCGACCGGATAGAAGCGTCCATGCGCCGAGGTCGCAATGTCGTTCAACAATTGCGTGTCGGCATCGGATCCCACGGCAACCGTCGAGATGGTGATGCCCGCGGCGGCCATGTCCATTCCCAGCCTGCCGCAGTCCTCCGGGAAGGCCGTCTGTCCATCGGTCAGCAGGATGACGTGCTTGACCTCTGGCTTGGCGGCCTTCAACGCATCGAACGCCAGCTCCATGGCCGGCGCCATAATCGTCCCGCCGCCGGCCCCGATCGAACTGATCGCGTGGTAGATTGCATCCTTGTCCTGGGCCGGTCCGAGCGGCAGGAGCCATTCGCTGGCCGCGTCGAACAGCGTGATGCCCACGAGGTCTCGCCGGCTCAACAATCGGACCGCCCCTGCTGCCGCAGCTTTGCTGATCTCGAGTTTCTCTCCGACCATCGAGCCGCTGTGGTCGAGCACGAGCATGAGGGCTCCCAGGGGCAGTTGCTTCTTCTGTGGCGGGTCCAGATCGACGGGCAACATCGCGGCCACAGGGGAGCCGATCCAGCCACCGGCTCCGAAGGCGTCCGGTCCGCCGACCATGACCAGCCCGCCGCCAAGGTCGTTCACATACCGGCACAACATCTCCTGTTGGGCCATCGTGAAGTGATGGACCGCTGTATTCGCCAACACAATGGCATCCACATCCAGCAGCCGAGCCAGATCGTCGGGCAACTCGGCGATGTCTTCGTGGACCGCGTTGATCCCTGCCTGCTGGAGGGCACGGGCAATGCCTTCGCCTGCTCGCTCGGTGTCGAAAACGCGCACACGGCCCGGGCCGGCGACGTACGTGATCGTGCCGGCTCGATTGTTCTCCGCGATCCGATCCTGTGTCGGGTCGTCCGCCAGGAAGACAGCCTCGAAGTCATAGATGCCACGGTCCCCCACCGGGACCGAAACCATCTTGACGTTTGTCCCGGCCTTCAGTTCCACAGGGACCGCGACCTCCGAGGTCTCGGGCATGAGATCGACGGGTTTGCCGTTCAGCGTCAGCAGCAGCTTGCCACGAACGTCCCCCGTGCTGTCCAGGAGAAACCGCAGGGGGACCGTCTGGCCGCTTCGGACGCGGGGCGGCGCCGCCACCCGCCGGAACAAGACTTCGTTGCCGTATCGGTATCGCAGCGGCAGGACATCGATGGGAATCCCGTTGGCCGCGGCGGTTCGCGCTGCTTCCTTCAGGTCCCCTTCCGTCTCATTTCCCTCGCTGGCCAGGAGGATCCGCACCGCGGTATCGGGAGGCGCGATGGCCATGGCCATCTGGACGCCGTCGGCAAGCCGGCTCTGGCCACCCGCCAGGAGCATATTCCTCCGGCGAATCTCGGCTTCGCCCGAGGGCAGCGTGGAGATGCTCGCTGCCTCCGCTACGTCCACGACGGCAAATTGATCCTGCGTCTCCTTGCGAACGACAGCCTTGGAGAGATAGTCGAGCGTCTTTTCGGCAAGCTGCGTCGGAATGGACTGGCTGCGGTCCAACACCGCGATCACGGTCGCACGCCGGCTCTTCTGCAGCAAGGTGGGTCGGGCCAGCAGCGTCGCCAACAACAGCACGACGGCCATGCGAAGGAGGATCGCCATGACTCGGCGGCCTCTCCCCAGGGTCGTCAGGCTCCGCCCGGCCAGCCAGATCATCGGGACGATCACCAGGCTCGCGAGAAGCCACCAGGGTTGACCGAGATAGAAGCCGTATGCGTCGCTCACCGCCGCTCCATAAGAGAAGCACGAATATCGAAACTCGAAATCCGAAACAAATTCAACACACAAAGCTCCAATGACCAAAACGCTGCAGCGGACCAGCGAAAGCCGTTTTGAATTTTGGGTTTTGGTCCTTCGTGCTTGTTTCGGATTTCGGATTTCGTGCTTCGGATTTCATCATGGTATTGATCCAAAGTACCACTGCGCAGTCAGCCCATCATGGTTTAGGGCCGTTCTCCTCAAGCTGATTGAAGTAGGTCTTGACCGCGTCCTCGTATCGACGCGGGATCTGGTTCTCGCTGATCGCTTCGGCGGCACTGGCCCGGCCTGCCTGGACCACCTCCGTGAAGGTCCGCTGGGCCTCGCCCTTGACCTGCGCATCCCTGAAATACCAGCTTGCCACGACGGGCCCCCCCTCCGCTTGGCTGGCCGCCTTCTCCATCTTGTTCGCGGTCAGCGCATCCGAGGTAATGGCATGGTTCCGCCCGGGAGTCAGACCGATCCCATCGCCATATCCCTCTCCGTCGCCCTCGCCGACCTCCCAATGGCCGCTCTTGCCTAGGTGCTGGCCGAGACCGCCCAGGACCCCCGAGATCTCCGCCAGACTCACCTGGAGCTGAATCATCTGCTGCTGCATGGCGTCCAACGAGTCCAGTTCGTCGACAGCGGCCGAGAGACCTTCCCCCGAGAGGCCCTCCCCTCCGGCCGCACCGGCCATCGCCTGCCCGAGGTCCGCACAAAGGGCGGAGGCCGCTTGTGCTGCCTGCACCTTCTTCATGAGCTGGTCGATCACTTCGGGGTTGAGCCCCTGCTTCTGCAGGGCCTGCCGTAATTGCTCGGGACTCGCCTGGGCGAGCTTCTTGTCGAGCCCAAGCTTGGCCAGCTCTTCCTCGATCTGGCGTTTCTGCTCGGATAGTTTCGCAAGTTCCTTCCCCAGTTCCTGCATCTGGGCGGCCACGGCCTTGCGTTTCTCCTCGGGCAGCGATCCATCGTTCAACTGACTCTGCAACTGGGCCAACATTTTCGCGGCCTGTGAGAAATCCCCCTTGGCAAGGGCCAGACGAACCTGCTGGGAGAATGGATCGCCGGAACCATGCAATTGCTTGAGCATCTGCTGGAGGGCGTCGGCGGTACGGGCTTGGGCGCCCGCCTGCATCTGCTGAATCTTCTCCGCGAGATCGCCCAGAGCCTTGATCGCCTCACGTTTGGCCTCCTGGGGCTCGCCCGCATGGCCCAACTCGTCGAGTTTCTTGAGGTCTTCGACGAGATTCGGCTCCCCCATCGCCCGGACGGCGGCCTTGACCTGCTGGACTGCCTTCTTGACCTGGGTCTGGGCTTGCTGAGCCGCTTCGGCCTTCTTCTGCTCTTCCTGCCGGTCCCGGCGGAATCCCAGCAGGTCGTGCTGCGGCAACAGAAGAACCAGCGCGACGGTCATCGTCCACGCACCGGCTCCGTAGGCCCAACTGCGCGACAGCGCGATCGGGAAGTGCCCTGCGAGGTTGGCCTGCTGCACCGCGCTGAGCGACTCGGCCCGAGCGGCCTTGGCAAAGGGGTCCTCGGAGTGGGCCAAGGCCAGCGTCGTGCTGAACCGCTCGCTGAGCTTGAGTCTCTCGTCGAGGAGCAAGGAGGCATCCATCCGACTGGGGAGTCTGAGAACCCAGAGAGTCAACACGGCAATGGCGACAAGGCTCCAAAACGACCAGATGCCCCAGGCTGTCAGGACCCGCACCGCGACAAGGCGCTCCGCCAGGACGGCCAGAACTGCCCCCATGCCTGCGACGACCAGCACACGTCCCGCCTGCCGGAGAAGGAGATTCACGCCGCAGCGGATCTGAACGGCTCGGACCTTCTTCTGGAATTCTCTCGGCAGAGACATCTGATCTTGTCCTTAGTCCCTATGAAACCACAAGTTAGGCATCGGATATCACGGCACCCGGCGATGCCGTCCACCTGTATGACGCAACATCCAGACAAACGTTACAGCAGATGCTCGACCAGGATCTTGACACCGATGGCGATGAGAAGGAGGCCACCGACGACTTCGATTCGGCTCTCGAAGAAGTGGCCGAAACGTTTGCCGATGTAGACCCCGGCATAGGACAGACCGAACGTGACAACGCCGATGATTGTCACCGCCAGTGCGATGGACGTGGTCAGTAGGGACAGCGTGATGCCGACGGCCAGCGCATCGATGCTCGTCGCCACGGACAAGGCCAGCAGGACCAGCAGATTCGCGGGGTCGCGGTTCTTCTCCGCCGACTCGATCCGGAATGCCTCGTAGACCATCTTGCCCCCCACAAAAGACAACAGGGCAAAGGCGATCCAGTGGTCACACGCACAGATATAGTCCTTCAGACCCAAACCGGCCAGAAATCCGATCACCGGCATGACGGCCTGAAAACCGCCGAAGAACAGCGCCATACGGAGCACGTGCCTGACGTGCAGGTCCTTGTAGATGCTGCCGGAGACGATGGAAACCGCGAAGGCATCCATCGCCAGGCCCACCGCGATGAACAGAATCGTCGCGAGATGTATTTGCGAGTTGGTTTGCGCCAGGATCGTCACGAGTTCTACTCCGGGAGAATGTCGAAGACCGCGATCTCCGGCCTGGCGAGGAACCGCACTTGGGGCGCAGGGCGAGGCTCCAGGCCAAGTCCGCGATTGACGTAGAGCACCGTATCGCCGACGCGATACAGGCCCGATTCATATTTCTTGCCGAAGTTCGAGAGCGTGACCAAGGCCCCGTACCAGGGCAACCTGACTTGTCCGCCGTGCGTGTGCCCACATAGATACAGGTCGATGCCACGATGGGCGAAATCCTCGACCAGATCCGGGGTGTGAAAGAGAAACACGTCGTATCGGTCCTCGGAGAAACCTTCGAGAGGTTCTCTCGGAGAATCGGAACGAACGAAACCCATACCCGTGATGGCGAGGGCGTCGGCGCCTTGGGTCACCACGACGGTCTCCCGCTCAAGCACGCGAAAACCGCTGTCGGCCAGCACATCCACATTCGGCCAGTGCAAGGCTTCGAAGTTGCCGGTCACGGCGAATTTGCCGAGCGGCGCTTCGAGGCGACTGAGCATCTGACGCAGACGCGGAAGCCCGGCGAGGTCGTTGAGGTAATCCCCGGTCGCTACGACAATATCCGGCTTCAGGCTATTGATGATTTGAACCACCCGCTCTTCATTGCGGGCAGTCCTGTCACAGTGCAGGTCGGAGATCTGGACGATGCGAAAGCTGTCGCTTTTCAGTCTCGCTGTGCGCAGCGTCGCAGAGTGCACGTCGATCCAGTAAGGCTCGATGAAGTATGCATAGAGCAGGCAGGCGAATATCGAAAGGGCAATGCCGTGGACAACGATGGAGGGCTTTGCGAACAGGATCTTCCTGGCGAACAGGCCACGCAGCCGGTTGCCGATGGAACGGACCAATATGGCGATCTCCAAGCCACAGATCGTGAGGATCGCGAGCAGGAATAGGAGCACGGAAATCAGCTCTTGGGACGACATCGCGTGGATCATTGGGCTTTGATAATCCCCTTATTGGTGACATCCTCGGCGATCCGCTGTCCGGGCTGGACGACCAGGAACTCCTCCTCGCTCCAGAGACCGTCGACGAACCGTTGCATCAGCATCGGATTGCCCGCCAGTTCGCCATAGTTCCACTTCAGAAACGCGGCGCAATCCTTGGTGAACGCCTTGTAGTCACCCGACTCGATCAGACCCCAATCGATGTACGTCGCCCACTCGTATTCCTTCATCCAGGTCTGCTCGACCTCCAGGAGATACTGCGCGTTGTCCGGGCCGTACTTGCGGGTGTATTCTTCGAGGAGTTTCTCGTATCGCTCCTTGCCGGGCTGCGTGCCCGCCTCGATCCAGCCGGGACTGTACCAGTAGACCCCGCGATGCGTATCGAAGTACTCCTGGTAGCGGTCCTTGGAACCCAGCAGCAACGTGATGCAATCGTGGCCCCGCGGGATGACAACGGGAATCTCCGCGGACAGCCCCACCACACCGTTGCTGCACAGCCCGTAGCCGAGCAGAGACGCGTCATAGCGCCGGCCCTGGATATCCGTCGTGCAGGCCAGGGCCTTTTGCACCTCGGAGCGGAGCCGGTCCGGCTCATTGTGCAAACCCTGCGGCATGAGCACGACATCGACGACGTTCTTCGAGCGGGCCGCGCAGGCATACGCCTCTCGCTGCAGGACCTTGCAGGCGATCAATTGCAGCCGTTTGGCGCCGCCGGGCAATACGGTGAAGTCACTATTGCTAATCATGTACACCCATCATCATTGGTTCTGAAGGACCTCGATCATCGCGGCGATGTTCTCGGGTTTGGCGTCGCCGGGGATGTCGTGCGAAGGCGAAGCAATGTAGCCGCCGCCGGCGCCGACGACGTCGATTAGTCGGCGGACCTCGTCGCGGACCTGCTGGACCGTCCCGAACGGCAGCGTCCGTTGGATGCTGATCCCGCCGTAGAAGGTCAGGCTGTCGCCATGCCGCTTCTTGATCTTGAAGACATCCATCACCTCCGGCTGGAAGGGGTTGAAGATGTCCAGGCCGCACTCGATCAGATCGTCGAACAGTTCATCGACCTTGCCGCAGCAGTGCAGCATGACGAGCTTGCCCTTGGATTTCACGAGCTCGCACATCCTTCGGAAGCGAGGCTTGATGAATTCCCGCCAGAGGTCGGGCCCCATGAGGACGCCTCGCTGGTGGCCCCAGTCATCGCCAAAGCGGAAGATATCGACGACCCGCGTGCATGCGTTCTCGATGATCGCCAGGTTGAATTCGAGGATGCGGTCCAGCAGCGCGTGGGCGAACCGCTTGTCGGAAACCATGGCCATCAACACAGTCTCCATCCCGGCCAGTGTCCAGGCACGCTCGAAGAGCGAGAAGCCCAGGCTGACCAGCACCGCGGTGTCTCCATTCGGCTTGACCACTTTATCGAAGGAACGATACCGGGAGGGGTCATTCGGATTCGGAAACTCGAAGTGGTTGACGTTCTCCGGCGTGATCAGCCGATTGCAGACGACGCCGATGTCCTTGTCCACGTGCCGATCCCAGCGGACACCGAACTCATCCTGCCAAATATTGGGGGCAACCTCGACGAAGCGGGCGTCGGGCAGGTGCGGTCGCAGCCAGGTGAAGCAGTTGCCCAGGCGGGATTCGAATGCGGGATCGCCGGAGTACTCGACCATCTTCGCGTGAGCCGGCTGCGTGAACCGGATGTCGTAGGGAACCTTGTCGGGCGATCTGTGGCTCACCACCGTCAACACACGTTCTCGATTCGTCACGCCAACACCTTTCCCACGCTTCTGCGGCTACGGGTTGCAGGATTTGCACGGCCGCTTGCCGCTCGCGATGGCTTCTTCCCGGGTCTTGTAGGTGACCAGGTTCTCGGCAGAGATATTCTGGGCCCAGCGGCAATCCGGCCGGTGAAAGGCCTTGCCGCTCTTCGATGCGATCAACGGACCCTGTGCCGCGGTTTGAAGACTCTGCGAGACAGGCTGCGTCGCACCGAGAACCCCGGCCCCCGGCGCCGCCTTCGTCGCACCAAGCAGGCTGCGAGCGGCCTTGTGAGCATCCGCGAAGGTTCCCACCTGGACTGACGCGGCAGCGCAGATCGCGTTGCCCACGTCCGGCTTGCCCACAGCCGCCATCACCGGACCGACCCGCCAGACTTCGGTCAGCAACTGCCGGTTCTCCCGGCCAGGAACGACCACGAGCCGGTCCAGCGCCGTCTGCACGCGGAAAACGTACTTGTCACTACCCGGCACTTCAATCCCTTCGATATGCACCACCAGCCGCGGCGTCGTCTCCATCCCGCGATCGACCACCCTGAAGCCGGCATCACCGAGCTTCTGCAGGATTCGCGTCTTCACATCCGACGCATCAAACACCTGCTCGACACGCGGCGTATCCTGGGTCGCCAGGACCACCGTGAGCTCGTTGACATCAGCCAGGACCGGATTGCCGGAGACCAGCAGAGTCTCTTCCATCCGGTCGAGCAGCACGTCCGCGACCCCGCCGGCAGGGGTCGCGAGCAGAATCGCCATGAGATACGCAGGAACGGCCATATTCTCTCCCTTCACTCGCTTTGGTTCCAGAACGTGCGTCTACACTACGGCAAACGATTCCTCCACAGCAGCCTTCATCTTCGCCAGGCCGGTCCTGGCCACTTCCAGCGGGTCCTTCTCCCAGTACACCTGGCTGAACAGCTCCAGCGACAGGACTCGCGGGCCGCCATTGGCCCGCAGCGACGCGAGGATCTGCGGCAGCGGCGCGATGCCGTCGCCCGGCATGATGCGGTCCCGGTCGGCAATCCGGTCGCGAGGCGGATCGGCCGGGTAGTCGTTCATGTGCAGCACCGGCATCGCGGCGGCACTGAGCATCCTGAGCCCGGCGAAATCCGAGCCACCCTTGTAGATATGGTACACGTCGCCCAGCAGGCACGCCTTCGGGTGGCCGCTTTCGACGATCACGAACATGCACTGCCCGAGCCGATGCAGATTCTTCGACGGTCCCCACAATTCAAGAGCGGCATTTACGCCGGTCTCGTCCCCAAGCTCCAGGACAGCCCGGTATCGTTCAGCCACCTTCGCCAGATCGAGCAGCGGCTCGCTTGTCGCACCGGCAGGCGGCGCCGCGATTCGTTTGCCACCGATCTGGGCCAGAAGGTCCATCTCGCGTCGGATCTGCTCCAGTGCCGACGCACGCCTGGCGTCGTCATCCACGATCCACTGCGCGAACGAGATCGCCCCTTCCACGCTCAGGCCTCGGTCTTCGATTCGTTTGCGGATGTCCCCGAGCTTGCCGCCCGCCTTCACGTACTCCTGGATCGTCGAGACCCAGGGCTCGATCGCGCTGTACCCTGCCTCGGCCGCGATATCAATTTCCTTTTCCAGGCCGAGCTTCTGGCCCCGGATCGTGCTGGTGTTCAGGCAATACCGGAACGGATTCGGTCCAGTGGAAGCGGCTGCATCCGACCGTCCAGTGACCCCGGCCAGCAAGGCGGCTCCGAGCGCCGCACCGGAAGCGGCAACGAAACGCCGGCGAGACAAACGAGCTTGCCCCATACTCAACTCCTGGTCCTTTTCAGGCGATCAGCGTAAAGGCATCGACCGCCTCCATACCCTCGTGAATCCCCAGGGCCTTGGCCTTCTCATTGGCCCTGATGACCTTGCGGCCGGGAAATCGGTCCAGCGTACCGATGGGATTCTGCGGCGTGCTCTCGACGATGGCAGCCGCCGCCCCATACCGCTGGCAGGCGTCGATATCGATCGCGGGACACGCCAGGAAACCCTTTGTCCCCGTGACCATCAGAATGCCGAATCCCGGCCAGTGGGTCTGAATCCCCTCGACCGGACCGTTGCGCGTCTGGAATATCTTTGTGCAGGTTTCCATTGTCCGTGAATCCCTGTCCCTTCTTACGCCGGCGAGCCGAGCTGCTGCTCGATCTCCCCGAACTTCTCCTTCAGGAGGTCGCGGGTCTTGGCCTCGACGTTCAGCCGCAGCAGCGGTTCCGTGTTGCTCGGCCGGCAGTTGAACCACCAGTCCTTGAAATCAATCGTCACGCCGTCGAGGTAGTCGATCTTGCCCTCGCCGTAGCGCCGGGCCAGTTCCTCCATCCGCAGTTCCTTGTTGTCCACGCGGAAATTGTTCTCCCCGCTGCTATGGTAGCGTCGAAGCGGCTTGATGAGCTCGCTCAGAGGCTTGTTCTTCTCATCGACCACGTTGAGCGTGTGCATCAACATGACCGCGGCTGAATCCGCATAGAAATTCTGCTCGAAATAGAAGTGTCCGGAGAGCTCGCCGCCGAAGACCGCGTGCGTGTCGCGCAGCGCCTTCTTCATGTAGGAGTGCCCGACCCGCTCCCGTCGCGGGGTCCCGCCGTACTTGATGATCTCTTCCATCACGACCCGGCTGCTCCGCAGGTCGTACACGATGGCCGACTTGGGTTTCTTTTCCAGGAAGTACGGCACGAGTAGCGCCGTCAGCAGATCGCAGGAAATCGTCTCGCCGTTCTCATCGACCATCATCATGCGGTCTGCGTCGCCGTCGAAGCAGATGCCGAAGTCGCACTCGTTCTTCTTCACCATCGTCTTGAGCTGGACGAGGTTCTTCTCCTTCAAGGGATCGGGGTCGTGCTTGAACTTGCCCGTGTGCTCGAAGTTGATGGCGACCACTTCGACCGGGACGTCGGCCAGCAGGATGGGGATCGCCTTGCCTGCCATGCCGTTCGAGGCGTCGATCGCGATCTTCTTCCTCTGGAGATGCGGCCGGAGGAACTGCAAGACGTGCTTCTTGTAGTCAGGCCAGAGGTCCCGCTGCTCCAGCCGGCCCGTCGGATTGCCCTTCGTGTGCGGCAGCGCGGTGGCCATGTGCTTGATCTCTTTGAGGCCGGTATCGACGCCGATGGGAATGGCCCCCCTGCCGGAGATCTTGAAACCGTTGTACTTGGCAGGATTGTGGGAGGCGGTCACCTGGATGCCGCCGCAGGTACCCAGGAAATTGACCGCAAAATAGATCTGCGGCGTATCGATCATACCGATATCGATCACCCCGACGCCCGCCGAGCGGATGCCCTCGATCAGGGCTTGCGCCAGCGGCTCGCTGTGCGTTCGCATGTCCCGGCTGACAACCAGGGACTGCGCCTCTCGCAGTCCTCGATCATACCCTTTGATCAACGAGGGCAGGAACCGAGCGGTTGCATGGCCGATCTTCCATGCATCCTCCTCACATAGCTCGTCCGGGTAGACGCCCCGGATGTCGTAGGCCTTGAAAATCTCCGGATTCATTGAGATCACTCCTTTGGTCGGTCCATCAAGCCACGCACATAGAGCGGCTACCCTATACTACTGTCGCCTCTGGCGGTGTCAATCGTGCAGTTTCGTGTTGTGTATCCCCTTCTTATGTGGTAGGATTCTTTGGAATCCGGTTTCTCTCTGAGACCGGCCTGGAGCCGAGCCGCACAGTACCGCTGGCGTCCAATGAAGACTGAGGTGAGGAATAATGAAGAAGACACTGATTCCTGTTTCCTGGCTCGCGATGCTGTCTCTCGCAGGGCTGGCGACCGTCCGTCTCTGGGGCGATTCCGCCTCTGTGTCCGCGCCCGGCGGCGCAACCACAGAACAGACGCCGGAAACCGTTGTATTCGACCTGCGATACCGCCCGTTGACCGCGCAGGACGACCCACTGAGCTACCGCTCCTTCTGGGGCTTCGGACAGTCGCCTCCGACGGATGTCCCCTTTGTCGAGGCGGCCAAGAAGCAGGTTCAGGAGTATGACCTGGTGTACAATCCGATACTGACCAACCAGCAATGGTCGGTAGTTGAGCTCAAGGACAAGAAACCCGTCGCCCTGTACTTCGACCTCGACGGCGACGGCAAGCTGTCGGACAGCGAGAAGATCCCGCCTGCATCATCTACGAAACCGCAGTCGGGCGGTTATGCGTATGCCTTCATCACGCCGGACTTTCCGATCCGCCAGGAAGGCGGGCGAGAGATTCCCTTCCGAGTCCTCCTGGTCGCTGATTCGTACGGCGGCGAGCAAATGAACTATATGTGGAGCCCCTGCTGTGTTCTGGAGGGCCAAGCGACGTTCGCGGGAGAACCGATGCAGTTGTTCCTTTATGGTGAAGGATTCAGCGGCTCGTTCACAACGTTTGGGCGATGCTGGTTCGCCCTCGTTCCGGCCAACCAGAACCTGCCGCAGTATCTGCCTCGCGACACGTTGAGCAGCCTGATCTGCCACGACGGCACGTTCTACAGGCTCTCGCTCGACGGCTCACACGAGAAGGGCAAGACTCTTCAGGTCAAGCTCCAAAAGGACACGTCCCCTGCCGGCCGAGCGGCCGTCAGTCTGAAAGGAAAAGAGACCCTCAAGACCCGTCTGACCTACGCGACGGTCACGGGCCAGAAGGACAGCACGATCCAGTTCAACGTAGGCAACGCCCAGTCGCTGATTCCCGTCGGCCAGTACAGACTGTTCTCAGGCAACGTCTGCTACGGTGCCGAGAGTGACGATCAGTGGCAGGTCAACTTCAACGAGGGACCTGACTTCGCGATTGGCAAGGACGAGACCTCGCCAATCGAAATCGGCGAGTTGTCCCTGGTGGTCAGTGCGGTCAATGAGCGGGAGCGGTATCGCAGCGACGTGAAGGAGAATTCCACCTACCCCAAGGGGACCTCGATCTACCTGGCCCCACAGATCAAGGGCAAGGCCGGTGAGGTCTACACACGGTTCTCCCAGAAGGCCGCCGAGGGCAATCAGTGGACTGACGTCAAGCCGCATGTAGCGATCCTTGATGCCGATGGAAAAGAGGTGGCGTCGGCCGACATGGAGTATGGCTGAGGCGGTCGCTGCGGGTTCTCGTGGCGAGGACCAGAAGACAAGCCGGGCAAATACACCGTCGTGATGACCCAGGAAACCGGACCGCTCGCAGGCAAGATGGAAAGCAAGCTTGAGCTGACAATTGAGTAGCCCGGCACACAGGGTGATTGACTTCGCGGCTTGCAGGAACACGCCGGCCGTGGTATCTGTGGTCGCATGGCGACATCGAACTCATCCTATCAGGGCTGGCTTGCCGCATATATCGAGGCGATGCAGCGCGATCTGACTCGCTTTTGCAGCCTGCAAGCGTGGTGGTCCGCGAGCCGACTGGCCACTTTTGTCGGTGGCGTTGTCGTCGTGATTCTCCTGCGACACAACTGGCCGATGGCCGCCGGAGCAGGGATCGCCGGCCTCGTGGCCTTTGTGGGGGCCGTCCTGCGACATGTGAAGTGGGAGGGCAAGCGAGCGTTCGCCGAGCGGGCCCTGGTTGTCGCATGCGAATCTCTGCACGCAAGCACGCGACGCGATTGCCCCGCCCGCTCCTGGGAACGCCCCCAAGATCCCCGGGATGGGTCTGCATCGCTTCCTCAAGTCATCGATCCCGGTCCCGCATGGTCATTGACCGATCAGGAGCGCGACGATCTCGACCTCTACGGTCCGCCCGTGGGCGTTTTCGGCCTGCTGAATCGAACCTCGACGGCGCTGGGGGCTCGTCGGCTGCGTGATAGGATGGACGCGCCCAGCCTCTCGCCCGAGCACACCCGTCGGCGGCAGGAGGCGGTTCGCTGGCTGGCGGAGCGTCACGAGCAGCGTCTGGGGATTATGGCCACACTCGTGCTGCTGCGCGGCCACGACAAACACCTTGACCGACTCGCCCGCCTTCTCCACACAACGGAACGTCCACCAAAATCCCGTAGGTCCTGGGCCATCAGGCTGTGGTCTGTCGTCAGTGGCCTGGTCTTTCTCTGGGGCGTTCTGGGCATCGCCAACGGGCAGTATGCGTGGGTCAAGCCACTCGAGATCCTGCTGCTGGCGAACATCACGATCCTGATTGCCGCGAAACGCCTGTTTCGCGAGTTCCATGCCGCTATAGCGCCTTGGACGATCCTGACATTTACCCTCAGTCACTTTCTCGCAGTCGCGCAGCACGGCGGACAGGTCCTGCCCGATGAGACACAATTAGGTGTCTTGAAAGGGCATTTTCGAGACGTCGCCTCCAATGCCCACATTCCGTCGCTCTGCGAGTGGCTGGAGTGGGCCGGCTTGCACGGCCTCGTGCGAGGGATTCTCAACCTGCTGGTGTTCTTCGACCTGCACATCGCCGAGGCGGCACTGGCGAGGATCCTGCCCCATCGGGATACCCTCCTGCGGGGCCTGTCGGCCATGGCGGATTTGGAGGCCCTGTGCAGCCTGGCCTCTTTCTCGGGCGAACTACCAGCCGCCTGTTGGCCGCAGCCGGAGGCGGAAAGGACCCTCTCCATCGAGGAGGGCTGTCACCCGCTCATCCCAGAGCACGATGTCACGCCCAACAGCATCCATTTGAGTCACGACGTGAGCACCTGGGTGGTCACGGGTCCGAATGCGGCGGGCAAGAGCACCTTCCTGCGGATGGTGGGAGTCAATGTCCTCCTGGCCCAGGTCGGCGCCGCCGCGGCGGCCCGGCGAATGACGTGGTCTCCCGTCCGCCTGATCACCGACGTTCGAATCCGGGACGACCTGGCCCACAATGAGAGCTATTTCCTCTCGGAGGTCCGCCGACTGCGGCGCTTGGTCCTGGACGCCGAGCCGGGCACGCCGGCGTTTGGGCTGATCGACGAGCCCTTCCGCGGCACGAATTCCGTGGAACGAACTGCCGCGGGTATCGCCCTCCTGGAGCATCTCACGGCATCGAACAACCTGTTCCTGATCGCCACACACGAGGAGACGCTGGCGCAGACGGCCACGAACTGCGTCTCGGCTCGGAATTTCCATTTTCAGGAACACCTGCGCGAGGGAGGCATCGCATTCGACTATCTGCTTCGTCCCGGTCCGGCCGAGACGAAGACGGCACTGCGCATCCTCGAACTGGAAGGCTACCCAAGAGCTCTGGTGGAACGGGCCAGACACCTGATCCCAAACAACACATAGACCCGTCCACCCGACTGATACGGAGGTCCTCATGTGGCCACAAATCGGACCGATCACCACCTACGGAACCATGTACCTGGTGGGCATCCTGCTGCACTTCATTCTGAGCCGGCGGATCGCGAAACGCTATGGAATGAAACGCCGTGTGTGGCTGACCGTGAGCATCTGCTACATGCTCGGCATGGTCGTCGGGGCCAAACTGCTCAGCGACGTCCGAAGCGGCAACCTGGATCTGTCCGCGATGCTGCAAGCGAGGCACTGGACGGACGGCGGCATGTGGGGTGGCCTGCTGGCGTACTTCGCACTGGCGGTCCCGGCCGTACTGTTGCTCGCCAGGCAGAGGCTGCTGGCCCTGGACCTGGTTGCCCTGACAATCCCCATTCCCTGGATGGCAGCCAAGGTGGGCTGTTTCCTGAACGGGTGCTGCTACGGCCGATCCTGCTCGCTGCCCTGGGCCGTGACATTCCCCGAGGGGGCGTGCGGCGCACCCGCGGGCGTTCCCGTTCATCCGACCCAACTCTATGAACTGGGCCTCATGCTGGCCATGCTGCTATTGTTCACATGGCTCAGATCGGACAAATGGCACGGCACGAAGCTGCTCTGGTTCTTTGTCCTCTACGGGTTCGGCCGCGCGGCCACCGACTTCCTGCGAGGCGATACGGAGGGTCGCCTGTACCTCGGCATGTTGAGCCTGACGCAGTTGTTGTGCATCACCGCTGCCGCCGGTGCGTTGGCCGCAATTGCCCTGCTCGCGCGCAGATCCAAGCGCGTCATGCGGTCCGCCGGCTGAGCCGCGAATCGCCCGGCTCATTGAGGCAGGCCGTGCGCCGCGAGGTACTTTCGCAGGGGGCACCGACAGAAGATCGAGTATCCGAACGGTACGGCAAAACAGCAATTGCGGCCGCAGTCGTCCCGGCACTCGATCAGGTCGGCGCCACCCAGATAGTGAATACGGATGTGTCTCTCCACCCCCGAGTCGCAGCATTCCTTTTGCCACGGACATTGTACTGTGCTGATGATCCTCCGGATCTCGGCCTCATGCTCCACAGGAATTCTCATGGTCTGACTCCTCCATGTCAGTACCGCCTTTCATCTACGTAAAGTATAGCACAGAAATGGCCAAGTCCGAGCAGATGATGGAATTGGCGTGGTCCGGCATGCCGGCCGTCGTGAGGCCAATGCGGTGAATCGAGGGAGAACAAGCGATCCGTCAGGGCTGGAATTCGTAGGCGCCCATGTCGGCGCCGGCCCCCGCGGGACGCAGATTGCCGTCGCAGTCCGTATCGGGGGCCTCGTTCGGATCGGCCACATCAATCGCAGGCGAGTCCGCGAGCAGGTGGAAATCCAGGTTCTCCACGTTCGCGAAGAGTGGATCGGCGTCGAGATTCCCCTGGCCCCACGCGACGGTGGAACGAGAACCGGAAACGGAGATGCCGTCGCGGCCGCCCTCAATGTCGCTGTACAGAACCGTGATGTGCGAACCGCGGTCGGCGATCTGTGTGTTCGAGCTGTCGGCCAGGGTGATCGACTGAGAGCAGTCCCAGATGATGCAATTGATCACCGTGGCCGTTCCGCCGCCGGGATTCAGACTGTATGGCGGGTCCCAACGGCCGAGATCGAACAGGCGGATGCCCCTGCCGCAGTTGACAATTGTGTTATTGATCAGTGTCGCCGTACAGGAGTTCTCCACGGCGATCCCGCCGCTGGAACAACCCATGATGACGTTGTTGGTCACCACGGGTGAGCCCTTGTCTCGCAAGACCATGCCATGGTCATTGCTCCCCATGATGATATTCCCCTCGATGATGGCCGAACACCTTGTGGGATTGATCCGGTCATCGTACTCCGGCAGGTCGAACACATTGTTGCGGATGACGCACGGCGGCGTACTCTCACCCCAGAGGTCGATGTCATCGTTGTCGCCGTATTTGCCCTGGAAATAGCAGTCCTCGACCAGGACGCGGGAGTAGCGTGTATGAATGCCCTGCCCGATACCGAGGAACCTGCAGCGGATAAAGTCCGCCGAGGCGTCGCCCGGATGGTTGGGGTCGTCGGAAATGATAGCGAGGGCATCTCCCTCCGCATGCGGGCCGTCATTCGGGAGTTTCTGGAACGTGCAATCGTTGAAGTCCAGGTGACACGCCAGCGCGACAACGGCCTCATGGTAGTTCCTCGGCCCCGCGACGTAGTAGTCCTGGTGCTCCCCCACGCTGTCGGCGTATTCGACAATGCAGTGCTCGAATCGGCTGTCGGCGGCTTCGACGAACATGAGTTGTTTCCACGTGGTTCCATCACCGCAGTGGGTGAAGTAGATCGGCTCGTCCTTCGTCCCTTGAGCCAGAAGCTGTCCCTCGACGACGATGGAGCCCCCCTGCTTCATCAAAACGAACGTCCCAGGCTCGATCCTGAGTACGTTGCCGGATGGGATTACCACGGGTTGATCGACGATCCAAGCATCAGAGAGCGTGACGTCCTGCTTCTGTTCCCCCGCGATATGATTGGCCGGTGGCACATAGAGGATCTCGATTGACCCGGAATCCAGCTCTTCGATACTCAAACAACCGCCTTGGGCATATGCAGTAATGGTGTTCCGACCGGGGGAGAGTGAGACCTCGGCTTGCCATGTTCCGTCGAACAAATTGCAGTCTGCCTCCACGTCCCGGACCACGACCCCCCAGTACCCGGTCACGTACGCCGCTCCCGCCAAGGCATCCGTCTGTCCGGTCAGGGTGACTGTATCGGTTGTCACAATGTACATGTCTCCGTTTTTCAGCGTATCCGATTTGGTCCGCAGGGCTGGAATCAGGGAGAAATCGCTGCTGGTGAGCGAGTTGTTGTGTCCTTCGATGGCCAGTACGTTGTTTCCTTCGCGGAGCCAATCCCCGGCCGGCCCGAGGACAATGATTTCCGGCGTGCCCGCCTCGCGAGACGACGAGGCAAGTGTTGCGTACGTCGCGGCGCCGTCGGGCATGGCCCGCCGGGCTACTTCCTTGCCGTTGAGATAGGCGATGAAACCGTCGTCGTAGTCGATCGCCAACTCCAGAGCAGCCGTTGTATCTACATTCGCAACGGAGAACTCGTTGCGAATGTAGACGGTGACGTAGTTCCCTTGCATGTCGCTGAGGATTGTCGCGTCGTCGTCGTCCCCGAAGCCGAAGCCGGCGGCCCCTGTCTCCCAGAGCGAGTCGTCGAAATCCACCCCGGTCCATGCATCCGCAGGATCGCTCGCCGGGCCAGTGCCGCGGAAGAAACTCCACGTCTGGCCACTCGGCAGGAACTCACCACCGTCTGATTGCAGTTCGAGAGTCATCGCCTGTGCGCTGCAACAGATCAGGATTGAAACCGCCAGCGCGACCGCCGTCAATCCGACATAAGACAGCTTCATGGTATCCTCCATCGGCACGAGATCGTTCGTGGAAATCGACACCTGGATTATACCACAAGGACAGGGGTGCATGCCCAACAAAACGTGAATTCCCACATCCTTATGAATCCCCCTATCTCGCCTCCGGTATCCCGGTAGCCGGCACTCGTAGACGACGTGATTTTCGCTCCGTGCCCCGCGCATATCGACACGACGTGGAGAAATCGCTTGACTTGCCTGTAACCACCCGTTCATATGTACGCGGACTATGAGGCGATCGGCATGGAGTGGTTTCGTGCCGGGGGTGCAGAGGGCGTCCTGTTGAAGCATGGAGCAAGGACGATGAGGCGACAGTACAGTGGGGCTACGGACATATCCCAAACGGAGGGGCGGCAACCTCAGCAGATTCGCGTGCCCAAAACCCGACGTGGCAACGCCGTCCACAAGGACAAGCAGGTGGTCCAGGCTGGACCTGATGAGAACACCGAGCAGAAGAGGGCCATTGCGGCCCTTCACGCGAGCGAGGAGAAATATCGGCTTGCGATGGATGCCACCGCCGATTGTGTTTGCGATTGGAACGTAGCCACCGGAGTCGTTGACTACAGTCCCGCGTGGAAGACCATCCTGGGGTTTGAGGAGGTGAAGAACACATACGAGACCTGGGTATCGAGGATACATCTGATCGGCACAATTACGGATATCTCGGAGCGCAAGCGGGTGGAATCGGAGATGATGAACTCGAGGAGTTTCTTGAACAGCATTATCGAACAAAGCCCGAGCCCGACGTGGATTTCCGATGACAAGGGGACGTTGATCCGGATCAACAAGGCATGCTGTGACATGCTTCGGATCACCCCGGAAGAGGTGGTCGGCAAGTACAACGTGATGGAGGATCGTCTTGTCGAAAAACAAGGGATGATGCCACTCGTCAGATCGGTGTTTGAAGAAGGAAGAGCCGTCAACTTCGACCTCATATATGATACTCGCGATATCGAGACTCCGCCTCTGAAACAGTCGACATGCGTCTTCCTGAACGTCACCATCTTCCCGATCTGGGATAACACCGGAAAGATCACGAACGCGGTGATACAGCATATCGACGTCACCAAGATCCGGCAGATGCGGGAAGAGGCGGAACGCCAGCAGGCTGAACTCCTGCACGTCTCGCGTCTGAGCACACTGGGAGAAATGGCCTCGGGGTTTGCACATGAGCTGAATCAGCCCCTGACGGCCATCATGAGCTACGCCAGCGCTTCGCTGCGGACACTCCGATCCAAACACCTCGATCCGGATAGGCTGACGGCCAACCTTGAGCGGATCGTCAAGAGGTCAATAAGGCGATCCGTGACACGCTCGGACTGCTCGACTCCGATCTGCGTCACCGGCAAGTCCGCGTGATTCTCGACCTCCCCGAGGATCTCCCACCGGTCCTGGCCGACTCCATCCAATTGGAGCAGGTGCTTTTGAACCTGGTGCGCAACGCCGGCGAGGCCATGGAGGCCGTCGATGCGCAGCAACGACGGCTGACTCTGCGGACCTCCGTATGTGCCGACGACTCCGTCCAAGTCGTCGTCTCCGACACAGGCCCAGGCATACCTCCGGAGATGATCGCGAGAGTATTCGATCCGTTCTTCACAACAAAAGCAGAGGGGCTGGGCGTCGGGCTTTCCATCACGCGGTCGATCCTTGAGCTGCATCGCGGGCATCTATGGGTCAATTCGGATCTCGGCTGCGGATGCGCTTTCACGTTCACCTTGCCGACCGCAAGACTGCCGACCGGATGAGACCGGACCAACAGCGACAACCTGATGAAACAGCGTAGGAGATTGTGCCATGTCTAATACGACAGCGCTATGACGAATCCATCTGTTTGTTGGCTCGACGCTGAGTGCGTTTCCGACTTTCATACGAGGCATGATTTCGCCGTTGATAATACTTGCACCGCGCCGTGACCAAGGCCCAC
>JBDKRX010000036.1:0-52980 GCA_039683175.1 Phycisphaerales bacterium | reverse complement strand
TCAATAACGCGATCCTGATCGTGGACGGGTTCAACGTGCACGTCCGCCAGGGCATCCCGCGCCACAAGGCGATGATTACAGCTTCCTGCGAGCAGTTCCGCCCGGTCGTCATGATCACGCTGGCCGCCGTGCTGGGAATGCTCCCGCTGGCGACCAGCCGGGGAATCGGCGCCGAACTGCGAACCGGCGTGGGCATCGCCTCCGTCGGCGGCATCCTCATTTCCGGCATCCTGACCCTGATTCTACTGCCGATCCTCTACGATCTGTTCACGCGAAAAGGCACAAAGCACTGAGAGAACAACCATGTTCAGAAACACAGACCTTTCCATATTGGAGCCCTTTCTCAGCCTGGAGCAGGCCGAATGGGCGGACCTCGTCCACCTGGGCGACGATATCCTGGCCATGGCGGAGGCGCCCAACGCCCTCGACAGCTTCCGGTATCTCCTCGAAGACCTGCAGCACAGCCCGGGCAAACCCCTCGCATTGTGCGGCACGAGCCGGTGCTTTTCGCCGGAACGATGCGATGCGCTGCTCAAGGGCCTGGCGGGCCCGGACGCACCACGCACTGGCCGCAACGTTGCGCCCGGGCCGCTTTCCGGGTTCACCATGACGCGCGAGGAGAATGTATTTGGAGGACTGATTCGCTGGCTGAGATCGGCGAAGCGGCCGGTGACCATGGTCTTTCAGGGCGACGTCTCCCTGTCGTTCCTCGGGATCGGGTTGGCGTGCGACTACCGAATCGCCGCCTCCGACACGACGTTCTACAATCAGGGACGCGACCACAACATGCCGCCCGGCGCGGGACTGCTCTACCTGCTGCCCGCCTATGTCGGACTGGGGCGGGCCAATGCGCTGGTCACCCGCACGACGGAACTGTCGGCGTACTCCGCGTTGAAGTGGGGCCTGCTCGACGAGGTCGTCATGCCGTCGGAACTGGTTCAGACGATCCGGACGATCGCCACGGAGGTGTCCTGTTTTTCCTCGGAGACCCTTGGCACGATCAAGCAACTGCTCAACCAACGACTGCCCGACTTCGAAACCTACTTTGCGATGGAGACACAGGGACTCAGCCGGGCATTGCGCGAAAAACCCCGGGAGAAGCTCCCGGACCAGAAGACGAGAGATACCTCGCTGTAGAGACGGGGATCCGACCTGCGGGTGGGACCAAGGGCTTGAGGGCATATTCCATCCGCAGGTCAAATGCCCGGGGCCCGGAGACGCGAGGTACAGCGTCTCCGGGCCCCATTGTTTCACTGAACCGGCCAATGCAAATGCCGGTCTTGCGAGGTCCTACAGTTCTTTGACCAGGAACTCGCGGACGACAATCTTCATCGGACCGAACTCAGCGCCGGGGTGGACCTGGAATCCGAACTTGCCCGAGTCGGTGGTCTGGTCGAGGACATCGGCCACCTGCTTGCTGTTGAGCCAGATCTGGAGATGATCGCGTTCGGCGCGGATCTTGATCGTGTTCCAACCGTCGCGGTTCTCCAGGGCTTTGTCCAGGTTGATCGCGAGGAACATCTTGCCGGGGCAGTAGAGCGTTCCTGAGTAGGCTTCCGGGTTCGCGTATTCGAGGATGTCGGCTTGGTACGCCTTGTCCGGGCCCTGGAAGCGGAACCACACGCCGCTGTTGCACGGCCACTCGGCACGATAGGTGACGACCGCCTCGAAGTCCTTGAAGCTGGCGGTAGTGAACAAATCGCCGGGTGCGTTGTTCTCGCCCTGCGTGCCGATGAGCAGCTTGTCCTCAACGACCCATTTCGCCCCACCGCTGGTCTCCCAGCCGGTCAGGTCCTTGCCGTTGAACAGCTTTGTGAATCCACTTTCGACCGCCGCGGCCTTCGCGGACGACGCCGCTTTCTCACTCGATTTCTGGCAGCCCACGACAACCAATGTCACCAACGCCAACACCAATGTCCTACTCAACATGTCATTTCCTTTCGTTGACAAGGCAGTTTGAAGTTTCAAGTGCCAAGTTTGAAGTGGCCGATCCAAGACGCTGCGTCCGCCTGCTTCCCACTTCAAACTTCCCACTTCAAACTCTACTTCTTTTCTTCCCAGATGTCCGTCGTGCGGACCTGGACGCTCGGCATCTCGGGCAACGGGGCGCTCGGGATCGGCTCGTACCAGAACGTGGCCGTGGACCAGTCGTCGTGCGTCTCGGCCAGGCCGTCCTGCCAGGCAATCTGCTGGATCGTGATGCGGGCCTCCTGCTTCCAGTAGATCGGATCGGGCAGGTGCCAGCGATACATCGAGACGAAGTTCTGCTCGTTCAGATTGCAGCCGTTGTAGAAGTACGGCGTCTGCTGGATTCCATAGGACAACCCGACGTAGTCCTCGCTGCCGGTGCCGACAATCGTGGGGTACTCGGTGTCGCCATCCATGAAGATCTTGATCTCGCCCTCGCCCCACCATTGGGACGGGTGCATGTTGCGAATTCCGATCAGCGAGCCGATGTAGCGACCGGGGTTCGTCCGCTTGGGCAGCAGCTCGAAATCCTGTTTCTCGGTCGTCGGGTTCTCCCGCCGGAACAGCACGTGCAGCCGGCCGACGCCCGGCCGGTAGTCGTCGCCGTTGGTGTAATCGATCTGGTAGAACAACGGGACGTCCTCCTTGCCCTCGTTGGTGAGCGTCATCTTGGCCCGGTGTGTGAACGGCATGGGCAGCCAGATGTTCATGCCTGCGTTGCGGCCGAGCGAATGCACCGCGGAGGAATAGGGTGTCACCTTCCCATGTGCGAAACCCATGAAGTCGCCGAGGGGACACTCGATGCTCGGATGCGCCTGGCCGTCCCACCAGGCCCGGATCACGAGACTGCGGAGGTTCATCGGGTTGTTGGCCGTGGTCATCCAGATATGGCGGATTGTGCCGGGTCCCACGATGTCACAGAGCTGAACCTCTTTGCCGGCCATGAGGTTGATCGCCGGCGCGCCCTTGCGACCGACGCCCAGCTTGCTGGCGGCCTTGCCCCCCTCGCCCGGCGCACCGGTCGGGTTCTCGAAGCAGATCGACCGCGACACCAAAGCCGTGTCGAGCAAATAGGGCTCACCCGTGACGTTCACCTGCTTCGCCGACTGGCACGAAGCCCCGCCCAACACCAGCACACCCAGCAGACACAACGCCACACCAACGGAAATCCATTTCCCCATGACTTGTCCTTTCCATGAAGAGCACCGAGCCATTCAATCTCCCATACCTTGGGCGTCGAGTCTATAGCAGCGACCCAGGGGCGTCAAGCAGATTGAAAACATCTCGGGCGTGCGGAATCGGGCGACTGTCAGCAAGTATCACCGACGGCGCAGTCCTCCATCAATGATGACTGAACCAATAGTAACCTCTCTTCTCTTTGATGTCATATCCGAGGGTATAGCCCCCGCCGTTGCTCCATCGTTCTTCGAAGAACAGGTCCCCTGCGCCAAAGTTCTTGATGCCTGACCACGCCCCGGACTCGTTGGGCTCGGCGATTGGCGGGATTACGCCCCTCCTCGCCAGCCACGGCAGGCAACGGTCCACGGTCCGATGTCTGTCGTCACCCAACACGTGCAGAGGCATCCCCTCGCGCGCACACCATTTCTCAAATGCCTCCCGGTCGATGTCGAATTCGGCCATCTTGAACCAGAAGTCCCCTGTGTAGGTTATGTTGTGAGCATCGCGTGGCAGCCAGGACACGGAATCGACGCCAACCCCATATCCCCCTTTGAAACACTGCCAGACGAGAACTCCAAGGAAGGCTGCAACGAGCAAGCCGATCTTCGTGCGTCTCTTCATCGACTCGACTCCCAAGGATCATCCGCTCTGCGTCAGAGGTTCCATTTCATGCGTTCCGCTTTGCCACGAATCAATGTTATTATAGCGGAAGCTCCGGCGGCCGTCCACGGATTCCATCCCGCCGTGGGGACTGAACCGGGTAGATAGATGTGACTCGATGCGAATGATGCAATGAAACGGATCATCTCCGTATCGCGACGGACGGATGTGCCGGCGTTCTATGGACAGTGGTTTATGGGCCGGGTGCGAGAGGGGTTCGCCGGCGTGGCGCACCCGTTCGGCGGCAAACGATACGTCGTGTCCCTGCGGCCCGAGGACGTGACGTGCTTCGTCTTCTGGTCGAAGAACGTCACGACGTTCGTCGGGCACCTGGACACGCTCGACCGGCTTGGCTATCGGTTCTACTTCAACTATACCGTGACGGGCGTGCCCTCGATCTTCGAGAGCGGCATAGACAAGGCCGCGGCCCTACAGACCCTCAAGCAACTCAGCAGGCGATACTCGCCCAGGCATATCAACTGGCGATTCGATCCCATCGTGCTGTCGAGCATCTGCGACGAGGATTTCTACCTGAGCGAGTTCGAGAGACTTGCCCGAGAATTGGAAGGCCTCGTCGAGCGCTGTTACTTCAGTTTCGTGATGCCCTATCGAAAGGTCGATCGCAACTTCCGCGAGTTGGAGCAGACCACAGGCATCCGCGTGGTCCAGGAGAGCGAAGAGCGCAGGATCAAACTGGCGGGCCGGCTTGCTTCGATTGCCGAGTCGCATGGCATCCGCATGTACTCCTGTTGCGGCGAATACCTCGTCGGCGACAGAATCCAGACGGCCCACTGCATCGACGGGGCATTGATCGAACAAGTGTTCTACCCGCAGGGTCTCACCTGGACCGAGAAGCCCACGCGACCAGGCTGCGGCTGCACCGAGAGCATCGACATCGGCACATATGACACCTGCCCCCACGGTTGCACCTACTGCTACGCCAACGCGAACAAGGCCGTCGCCAAGCGAGCTTTCGAGAGCCACGACCCCGCCAGCGCCTTCCTCGGCTTCCCCAAATCCCAATCCGACGAATGGCTCCGCGAACTGGGCCGGGAAACGCTGTGGTGAGTGGTAGATGAAGATGGTGCGTGGTACGCACCCTACTACGCCGTCCATCCTAAAGTGTTGGGCACGATTAGCGTAACGTGTCGCGGGCATCCTGCCCGCGATTCGAGGGCAAGATGCCCTCGACACAGACTTGGCCGGTCCCCAAATTAACATGGACGGCGTACTACAGGCTGCGTCCATGCGTCTTCGAGGGTGCGTATCACACACCGCTCAGCGGGGGGGCCACATGCAACTGGCGTGGGTGGCCCCCCCTTGCGGGCTCTGTACAGCCCCGGTTTCCGACGGTACAATGTACTCATGTCGAAACCGAGGACCATGAAACGCAGGTACGTTGCCTTTGATATCGAGACGGCCAAAGAGGTCCCGGGGGATGACTTCAACTGGAAACCCCATCGTCCGCTCGGGATCTGCTGTGCGGCTGCTTTGGCGGATGGCGTCGAGCAGCCGATTGTCTGGCATGGAAAGACTCCCGATGGAAAGCCGGCGCCCCGGTTGTCACGGTCGGAGGCGGGCCAGGTCGTCGAGGACCTGACGAGGATGGTCACCGAGGGTTACACGCTGCTGACGTGGAACGGCCTGGGGTTCGATCTCGACGTCCTGGCCGAGGAGGCTGATTCGCATCAGGCGTGTGCAACGCTGGCGATGAATCACGTCGACATGATGTTTCACGTCTTCTGCGACCGCGGCTTTCCCGTAGCGCTGGAGAAGGCCGCCCAGGCCCTGGGCATTCCGGGCAAACCGCCCGGCATGTCGGGGATCCTGGCCCCGAGGCTCTGGGCGCAGGGTCGCCACCAGGACGTGATACAGTACGTTTCGCAGGATGTGCGGATCACCTTGCAAGTCGCGGTGAAATGCGAGGAGCGGCGACGCTTCGGCTGGGTCACACGCAAAGGAACGACGAGTTCTATCGAGCTTGCACGCGGCTGGCTGACGGTTCAGGAAGCATTGCGGCTGCCCGAGCCCGACACCTCGTGGATGACCGGTCCCATCCCCCGCCGCGAATTCACTCAATGGCTGGCAAGGGAATGAGGGGCTTAGCGGACGCTATAGCGTCGCACTTCCGGCGAGCCTGAGGACCAATTGCTCGATGGCAACCGCGGCCTGGGCTTGGCCGGTCTTTGTCGCGTGGTCCACCGCGGCCAGCTCTTCCAGGAAGGTGGCGATCTGCGAGAGCGTGGTTCGCTGGAGCTGGGCGAAGAAGCGATCCTTGTTGTACCAGATGCGAAGCTGCTTGGCGATGTCGGCCGGGTTGACCCGCTTGTCCAGAAGCGCGCGGGCCTGGAACATGCGGCGAAGGTGGAACGCGAACGCGCCGACCACGCTGTACTCGGCGCTCTTGTCCTGCTCGAACATGTTGCGAAGCCGTGTGATCGCCTGGCCGGCATTGCCGCCGATCGTGGCGTCGATCACCTCGAACGCATCGTAGATCCGATGGTGGCCGGTCAGCGATTCGACGTGGTCCACACGGATCACCTTCTCATCCCGCGCGAACAGGACGAGCTTCTCCAGCTCGTTGTAGAGCTGGGCCAGTTCCTCGCCGATCAGCTCGACGAGCATTTCCGCCGCGTCGCGATTGAGCTTGATCTTGTGCTTGGCCGCGGCGTACTGCACCAGGTGCTCGGGCAGCTTCCACTTCGGCGGCGTCTCCATCGTGACGAGCGAGCCCACCTTGGGCAGCATCTTGGCCAGCCTCGTCCGGGCGTCCCAAGTCGCAACCACCAGGACGAGGACGCCGGTGCTCGCAGGCTTCTCGAAGTATCGTTCCAGAATCTCACGGTGTTTCGAGACGAAACCCTCGGCTTTCTTCACGAGCACGACGCGCTTGTCCGCCAGGAAGGGGACCGTCCGCAGCTCGTCGAGCACATCCGAGACCACTGCCTCGTCGCCATCGACACTCAACAACGCGGTCATTCGCTGCTCAGGGTCCAGCAGCTCATCGACCAGCTCCTGGGCTCGGGCCCCGACGAGCGACTCGTCCTTGCCTGCGATGACATAGATGCGATCAGCCACTGGAGATCGGTCCTATTCGTCCTCTGAGTCCTATCTGTCCTATGGGACCTATGAGACGAATAGGACGAATAGGACCTGTACTCTACCCTGCTTTCGGTTACTGTCCGCCTTCGCCTTCCTCGCCTTCGAGGTCCTCGGCGGCGATCTTCTCGGCGGCCACGAGCTTGTCGTCCTCCTTGAGATTGATCAGCCGGACACCCTGTGTGTTGCGGCCGATCGAACGGATCTCGTCGAGCCCGGTGCGGATAATCATGCCGTTGGCGGTGATCAGCATCAGGTCGTCGCCGGGCAAGACGGACTTGAGCGAGACGACCTTGCCGTTGCGGTCGCTGGTCTTGATGTTTTTGAGACCCACGCCGCCGCGAGTCTGGGAGCGGTAGTTCTCGACGCCCGTCCGCTTGCCGTAGCCCATTTCGCAGACCGTGAACAGGGCAGCCTTCTCGTCGGGGATGACCATGCCGACGACCTCGTCGTCCGGACGCAACTTGATGCCGCGAACACCCCGCGAGGCCCGGCCCATCGAGCGCACTTCCTTCTCGTCGAATCGGATCGTCATGCCGTCGCGCGTGCCAAGGATGATGTGATCGTTGCCCGTGGTCAGGGCCACGCCGATCAAAGCGTCCGTCGGATCGAGGTTGATCGCGATGACGCCGGTCGAGCGCGGATTGGCGTACTGGCTCAGTTGCGTCTTCTTGACAAGCCCGTCCTTGGTGGCCATCACCAGCTCCCGCGGCGTGGTCCCCTCGGCATCCTCAAAATTGCTGACCGCGATGATCGAGGCGATCGTCTGAGTGCCCAGGTTCAGCAGGTTCGCGATGCTCCGCCCCTTGCTCTGGCGGCTCATGGCGGGCACGTCATAGACGCGCAGCCAGTAGCATCGGCCGCGATTCGTGAAGATCAGCAGGTAGTCGTGTGTCGAGGCGACGAACAGGTGCTTGATGAAGTCGCCCTCGCGGATGTCGGATCCGATGACGCCCCGGCCGCCCCGGCCCTGGCGCTTATACGTGTCGATGGGCATCCGCTTGATGTAGCCGGCGTGGCTGACCGTCACGATCACGTCCTCGTCGGCGATCAGGTCCTCGATGTCGAGGGCTTCGACGCTGCCGGAGATCTGCGTCCGGCGCTTGTCGCCGTACTTGTCCTTGATCGTATTGAGGTCCTGACGAATGATCCCGAGCAGGACCTTCTCGTCGCCCAGGATGGCCTCGTAGCCCTTGATCTCCTCGACCAGCGCGGCGTAATCCTTCGCCAGTTTCTCGATTTCCAGGCCGGTCAGGCGGTGCAACTGCATGTTCAGAATCGCATCGGCCTGCGGACCGGTGAGGAACTGATCGCTCTTGGTCTTCTCCCGGACGAACTCCTTGGGCAGCAGCTTTCGGAGCGTCTCGCTCTCGGCCAGGCGGAGGGCCTTCTTCATCAAGTTGATCTTGGCCGTCGGAACGTCGGGCGACCTCTTGATGATCTCGATGATCTCATCGATGTCGCTGACGGCAAGAATCAGACCTTCGAGGATGTGCGCCCGGTTGCGGGCCCGCTTCATCAGGAACACGCTGCGACGGCGGATGACCTCTTTGCGGTGATCGAGGAAATGGTCGAGCATCTCGCGGATCGTCAGCGTCTCCGGCCGGCTGTTGACCAGCGCGATGCTGGAAATCGCGAAGGTTGTCTGCAAAGGCGTGTACTGATAGATCTTGTTCAATGCGATCTCGGCGTCGGCGTCCTTCTTGATCTCGACGACGATCCGCAGGCCTTCGCGGTCCGATTCGTCCCGGACATCCGCCACCTCCGGCAGCGAACCGTCGTGGACGCACTCGGCGATCTTCGAGACGATCGTGGTCTTGATCACCGTATAGGGGATCTCGGTGATAATGATCTGGTCCTTGCCCTTCTTATTGGACTCGACCTCCGCCCTGCCGCGGACCGTCAGGTGGCCTCGGCCGGTGGTGTAGGCGTCAACAATGCCCTTTTTGCCGCAGATGATGCCGCCGGTCGGGAAGTCAGGCCCGGGCAGGACCTTCATGATGTCTTTGAACCCGCACTTCGGATCGTCGATGATCAGCAGCAACGCGTCGCAGACCTCGCGCAGGTTGTGCGGCGGGATGTTCGTTGCCATGCCGACCGCGATGCCCGTCGAGCCGTTGACCAGCAGGTTCGGGAACCGCGAAGGCAGCACGACCGGCTCGGTCCGCGTCTCGTCGTAGTTGGGTATGAAATCGACCGTATCGAAATCGATATCGGCCATCATCTCCGTCGCCGGCGCGGTCATACGGGCCTCGGTGTATCGCATGGCGGCGGGCGGGTCGGCATCGATGCTGCCGAAGTTGCCCTGGGGATCGACCAGGGTGTACCGCATGTTCCACGACTGGCCCATGCGAACGAGCGTTCCGTAGGTGGCCTGGTCGCCGTGCGGGTGGTAGTTGCCGCTGGTGTCGCCGACGATCTTGGCGCACTTTCGGTGCGTGCTGCGGGGTCCGAGATTCAGGTCGTTCATCGCGACGAGGACACGCCGCTGCGAGGGCTTGAGGCCATCCCGGACATCGGGCAGCGCTCGCGACACGATGACGCTCATCGCGTAGTTCAGATACGAATTCTTGAGCTCGTCAAGAATCGGCATCTCTTCAAAATGGTCCTTGGGTTGTTGCTCTGTTTCCTTCATGTTCCCTATCTTCTCTCCATCCCAGGCAGCACGGCGACCCCTTCAGGATTGCCGAAAAATCACAAGGGGTGACGCTCACGCGAAGGCCGGCCACCATCCATAGTCAGGGCTGTATTCCAAAGCGGTGAAATTACCCGGATGAAGGGAAAAAGTCAACTGCCAATGTGCCATCCGGATGGTGTTACTTGTCGATCGTGCGATGGGCGATCTCCGCCATCAGACTATCGAAATCCCGAACCGTCCGAAGCACCTGCACCATGTCGGGCAGCCGGACGATCCTCGCGATGTCCGCAAGGGCCTGGAGGTGCCTCGCAGGGTCCTGGCCGACCGGGTCCAGCAGGATAATCAGGATGTGAGGCCCGCCCGAGGCAAGCGGCACGTCCAGCGGGTTCTTCGACACCCCGAGGAATATGACCGACTCGGTCACATACGGTACATGGGCGTGCAGCAGGACCACGTCTCTGGTCAGTTCCACCGGCTCTTCCTGGCTGATGGCATGCAGCAGGCCGGTAACCGCGCGGGTGTCTGCGGTCCGGTGGCCGAAGTAGCCGCCCAGGAGTTCCCGCACCGTTTCTTCGGTGGTCTCGACGTCCATCTGGAGCAGGGTTCGGTCCCGGATGAAGGTCGAGAAGATGTATGCGGAATCCGCGATCTTATCGGCCGCCTGGCGGCTGTCCCATCGCTCGGTGGGCGGGATCAGGACCGAGAAGGTGACTTCCGGGAAAGCATGCACCAGGCGCCCCGGCAGGCGGTCCAGACTCGGCTGCCAGGCCCGTTCGCCTTTCCTGGCGCCCATGAGCATGAGCCAGTCCGTTCTCCCATCCAACACCTCGGCCACGCTCGTCTGGGCCTCCTTCCACGCACCGAGGATCTGGAAAGAGACCGACGCGGATGGCGGGATCCGCCGGATGAAGTTCCCCACGGCGGCCTCCGTCTCCCCGGAGCACAGAATCAGCATGTTCGTGCCGGCCTGATGGGCCAGGGTCTTGACGGAAACGACGATGGACTCGAAACCGGGCTGATGTTCCGCGAACGGAGGCAGGACCAGCACGATTCGCCTGGCCGTGCTCACCGGCTGACGCAGCCGATTGACCAGGACCAGCGGGAAGCTCCGCTCGACGACCGCATCGATGGTTCGCCCGAACAGCCGGGTCTTCCAGCTCGTCTGCCCGTCCCAAGCGAGCAGGATCATGGAGATCCGATTGTCGCGTATGGCCCGGATGATGCCGGAGGCCACGTTCAAGTCCACGCTGGTCACGGGAGTCACCGGCACGCCGGCCGACATGGCCCGGACCACGGTATGGGCGAGCACTTTCTCCGCCATCGCCACGTTCTGTTCCACGTCGCGGTCCTCGGGGACTACCTGGAGGGGATACAAAGGTTCATGCGAGCCCTTCTCGCGAAGCAGCAAGGCAATATCCAGCAGTTCCCTGGCCCCCTGGCGTTCCTGGAGCGGAATCAGGATCCTGTGCGGCGCCGAGGAGGCGTCGAATGCGGTCTGTTCCTCCCGCAAGGCCACCTTCCTGCCCGCCTTTTCCGTCACGACCGATCCCACCAGGCAGGTGACCGCGATCATCACGATGGTGCCCGTAATCACCGCCTCGGAGAACAGGCCGAGGTCGTAGCCCACGAGGACCGCCGCCAGCGTGGCAGCCGCCTGATTGACGCTCAGACCGAAGATCAGCAGACCCTCGTCGCGAAGGTACCCGAGCGCTTTGTGTGCTGTCCAGGCGGCCGCGAATTTCCCCACAAGGGCGACGGCAGTCATGCCCACAGAAAGGACCCATGCCTCGACCCCCGTGAAAAGCAGGCCGATGTTGACGAGCATCCCCACGGACAACAGGAAGAAAGGAATGAAGATCGCATTGCCGGCGAAATGAATCCTGGTCATCAGGAGACTTTTCTCAGGGATCAGACTGTTCAGGGTCAGCCCGGCCAGAAAGGCCCCGATGATCGGCTCCAGACCGGCCACGTGGGCCAGATAGGAGACCAGCAGAGCCATGGCCAGGACGAAAACGAACTCCGCGTTCTCATCGGCATTGACCTGCCGGAAGAACCATCGCCCGACCCGGGGGACCAAGAGCAGGACCGCCGCCGCGTACACCAGCATCGAGGACGGCAGCCTGATCCAGAACGCCGGGCCCAACTCTCCCCGGCTGGCGCCGGCGATCACCGCGAGCACGAGCAGGGCCAGCGTGTCGGTGATGATCGTGCCACCCACCGCCGTCGTCACAGAGGGCGATTTCGTCAGGCCGAGCTTTCCCACTGCCGGGAATGTCACCAGCGTGTGGGAACTGAACATGCTGGCCAAGAGAATGGCCACAGGGATCGTCATGCCGAAGACCCGCATTCCCATGACGATCCCCAGGACCAGCGGAATACCGAAGGTCAACAGCCCGAACACCACCGCATGGCTCCGGTTCCTTCGCACCTGGTGCAGATCGATTTCGAGCCCGGCCAGGAACATGATGTACAACAGGCCGACCGTGCCGAGCAGATGCACCGTCTGATCGCGGGCGAGAAGCCCCAGTCCGTGCGGACCGAAAATCGCGCCGGCGGCAATGAGCCCGACGATCTCCGGCAATCGCACCCGCCGTGCCAGCATCGGCGCGACGAGGATCAGCGCCAGGACCGTGGCAAAGATGAGTATGGGATCGGAGATCGGCAACGTTCATTCCCTTCCATCAACAACCCGCGGCTCAGCCCTATCCGCTCCGCTGCCGGGATGATAGTGCATTGTCGTGACAGTGGCAAGTCCGGCCGTCCTCGACGCAAGGCAATTGCATGTTCTGTCGGAATGAAGACAACGTTGCTCTTTACTCCCAAACCCGGTGCAACGCTGCTGCGTGTGGAGCCGTGCAAACGTGCCGGAGAATGCTGTTCTTGAAGGCGCAAACCGAGTGCGATTGGCCAGAGAGCTGGGTTTGATCCCTGTCTTCTCGCTCGCCTCGGGGGCGATGATCAGTCCCGGTCTGTTCATCCTGCCGGGCCTGGCGCACGCGCGGGCCGGGCCGGCCATTGTCCTGTCCTACTTTCCAGCCGGCCTGCCGGCAATGGGCGGTCTGCTGAGCATCATCGAGTCGACCACCGCGATGCCCAAGGCCGGGCAGTTGCATCATTCGCTGACCCCGATCTCGGGCGCTGCCGCGGCTTTCATGGGATCGGCCGGACGATTCACCGTCGCCGCCGCGGTTTTGCCGGCGTTCCTGACCACCGTCAACGCCGGCATCATGACGGCCTCCCGCTATCTCTTCGCAATCAGTCGGGATCAACTCCTGCCCGGCTTGTTCGGTCGGATCGGCACAAGATCGCAGACGCCGTGGATCGACGACCACTTCGTCGCCACTTCATCAAGTATCACGAAATGAGCGAAAGGGGCAAGAGAAGAAGCATCGCGCGAATCCCCTTCTTTCGCCTTTTGCGTTTCTTTCGGCCATCCGCTCTCTTCTGGCCCATTGGTTCTTGTTCTTGCGTCGCTCGGCCTTCGGCTGCAACCTGAAGCTTCAGACTTGGCAGTCAGGAAACCGGAAGGTGACGCCTTGCGGCGTCACTACGAACGGGACCGCTTTTGATTTGACCGAGCGGGGGGATTGGTTTAGACTCTTGGGCGTTCGAGCCTCTGTTCTGAGGGCCGATTTTTGGAGTCCGTGAGGAGAAACATCATGGTCCCACACAGGAACGCCACACGCCGCAATTTCCTCAAGTCCACTGCCGGCGCCGCCCTGGGCGTCGTCGGATTCCCCTATGTCATTCGTTCGACCGCTCTGGGTGGGTCCGGGGCCGTCGCTGCGAGCGAGCGGATCACTCTCGGCTGCGTCGGGACGGGCCCGCAGGGGACTTACGATATGCGGAACTTCATGGCGCAGAACGACTGCCGGGTGGTTGCGGTGTGCGATCTCAAGGCCCCCGTCCGCGAGGCGACGAAGAAGCTCATCGACGAGCACTACAAGAGCACCGACTGCGCGACGTACACGGACTTCCGCGAGCTGATCGCCCGCAAGGACATCGACGCGGTCTTGATTGCGACGTGCGATCACTGGCACGTGCTGGTGGCGCTCGAGGCGGCGCGGGCGGGCAAAGCGGTCTACGTCGAGAAGCCGTTAGGCTTGAGCCTGGCCGAGGACCAGGCGCTTCGGACAACTTGTCACCGGTACGGCACGATCTTCCAGTTCGGGACGCAGCAGCGGTCCAGCCGGGACTTCCGTTTCGCGTGCGAGCTGGTCCGCAACGGGCGGATCGGCAAGCTCCAGACGATCAACGTCTGGAGTCCCGGCAGCTCCGCCGGCGGACCGGCAAATGTGGTCGCGCCGCCCGATTGGATCGACTACGACATGTGGCTCGGGCCCGCCCCGCACCACCCTTATACGCCCAACCGGGAGTCCAACTCGTGGTGGTGGTTCATCTCGGACTACGCGCTGGGCTATATCGCGGGTTGGGGCGTCCACCCGCTCGACATCGCCCTCTGGGGCGGCGGAGACAAGATCCTGTGCCCCTTGACCATCGAAGGCAAAGGCGTCTGGCCGACCCCCGACGGCGTCTGCGACACCGCCATGAACTGGAATCTCGTGTTGAAGTACGACAGCGGCGTGACGATGAACTATACCGGCGACCCCTATCCCGACGAGTGGAAGAAGCGTTACGGCCGGACCACCAGCCACGGCACCGCGTTCGAAGGGACCGACGGCTGGGTTCACGTCGACCGCGAGGGCATCAACGCGCATCCGAAGGAACTGCTGACAACCGAGTGGGGCCCGAACGACCTTCGTCTCTACGAGAGCGCCAACCACGCCCGCAACCTGCTCGACTGCGTCCGCAGCCGCAAAGACCCGATCTGCCCGATCGACGTGGCCGTCCAGGCGGACACACTCTGTCAGATCAGCGATATCGCGATCCGGCTGGAGCAGAAGCTCCGCTGGGACTGGGCGAAAGAACAGTTCGTGGGCAACGACGCCGCTAATCGTCGGCTGGTCCGGGCGATGCGAAGTCCCTGGCAACTGTAAGAATCAAAAGGAGAAGGCAACATGCTGAGAAAGACTGTGATTGGACTGCTTGCCTGCATGGCGTTTGGTGTGTGCAGCGCGACCGAGAGCGGCGGCAATGACGGCTGGATCTCGCTCTTCAACGGGCAGAACCTCGACGGCTGGAAGGCCAGCGAGCGCGAGGGCACTTTCACCGTCCAGGACGGCGAACTGGTCGTGCACGGGGCCCGCAGCCACTTGTTCTACGCCGGACCAGTGAACCGGGCCAACTTCCGGAACTTCGAGTTTACCGCCGATGTGAAGACGACCAAAGGGTCCAACTCGGGCCTCTACTTCCACACGACGTATCAGCAAGACGGCTGGCCGGCCAAGGGTTTCGAATGCCAGGTGAACTCCACCCACAGCGACCCGAAGAAGACCGGCGGGCTCTACAACGTCCAGGACGTCATGAATAACGCCCCCTCCAAGGACGACCAGTGGTTCAACTACTACATCAAGGTCGAGGGCAAGCACGTCATCATCAAGATCGATGGCAAGGTCACGGCCGATTGGACGCAGCAGGACAACTGGGTGCCGCCGCGGGATGCGCCGGGTCGCAAGATCGACCAGGGCACGTTTGCCATCCAGGGCCACGACCCGAAGAGCCTCGTCTACTTCAAGAACATCAAGGTCCGGCCGCTGGACCCGATCAAGGTCGTCGTCGTCACAGGCGGGCACGACTTCGAGCACGATCCGTTCCTGGCGGTCTTCCAGGGCCATCCCGACATCCAGTTCGTCGAGGCCGCACAGAAAGACCACAGCGAGCTGTTCGAGGATATCAGCAACTGGGATTACGATGTGATCGTTCTGTACAACATGTCGCAGAACATCTCCGAGAAACGCCAGCAGAACTTCAAGGCCCTGCTGGCCAAGGGCGTGGGCCTGGTCGCCATGCACCACGCGGAGGGCGCGTTTCCCGAATGGGAGGACTACCGCAAGATCACTGGCGTCAAATACCCGCTCAAGCCGCAGGAGATCGACGGCGTCCACTTCGAAACCGCCACGTACGAGCATGACATGGACATGAACATCAAGATCGTCGATCGCGAGCATCCGATCACCAGGGGCCTGAGCGATTTCACGATCCACGATGAGACCTACAAGGGCGCCTGGTTTGCGAAGGACAACCACGTCCTGCTGACGACCGACCATCCAAAGAACGATTCGACCGTCTGCTGGGTGCGCCCCTCCGGCGGCAATCGCGTCGTATTCCTCCAGCTCGGCCACGACGGCAAAGCCTACGTCAACCCGAACTTTCGCCAGCTCGTCGTCCGCTCGATCCGCTGGTCCATCGGGAGACTGTAGCCCGCACTCGCAGATTTGACCTGTCATGAAGGAGAACTTTATGTCGTCACAAGTGAACCGTCGCAGTTTTATGAAGCAGTCTCTGGCCGCCTCGGCGGGCAGCGTGCTGGCGGTCAGTACGGGCCGCGGCGCGCAAACGGGCAAGCTCGATATCAAGGTCGAGCCCGGCTCGAAAGGGACCATGCCCGTCGGCAAGATCGGCAATATGACGGTCAGCCGGATGCTGCTGGGCGGCAACCTGCTGACCCACTACACGCACAGCCGGGACCTGAAGTACGTCTACAACCTCTGTGCCCACTACAACACGGAGGAGAAGATCCACGAGACGATGGCGCTGGCAGAGGCCTACGGCATCAATACGCTGTCGATCCACAACCCGCCGGGGATCGTGTCCATGCTCAAGCGGTATCGCCAGCGCTACGGCGGCAAGATCCAGTGGATCATCTGCCCCATCGCCGAGCTCACGGACGACATGAAGGGCTACGCCGAGATGGCGAAGGAGCTGGTCGATGAGGGCACCGAGGCCCTCTACCTCTGGGGCGTCCGCTCTGACCCGCTCTGCGCCCAGGGGAGGATGGACCTGGTCCGCAAGGCCGTCGAGATCGGCAAGGACCTCGGCGTTCCCTCCGGCGTCGGTTGCCACGATCTGAACGTGGTCGTCCAGTGCGAGAAGAACGACATCCCGGCGGACTTCTACATCAAGACGTTCCATCACCATAACTATCCCAGCGCCCCGAAGCCCAACGAGCTCAAGGGCGCCTACAACGAGGTCCCGGGCTACTGGTGCCGTGATCCGAAGGAGACCATCGAGGTGATGAAGAACGTGACGAAACCCTGGATTGCGTTCAAGGTAATGGCCGCCGGGGCAATCCCGCCAAACGACGCGTTCAAGTACGTCTTCGAAAATGGCGCGGACCACACGTTGGCCGGCATGTTCGACTTCGAAATCGCCGAGGACACAAAGATCCTCAACGAGACGCTGAACAACGTGAAGAACCGACCCCGCCCCTGGCGAAGCTGAGAATCATCAATCGGACAGCCTGAACCACTGAGGGCATGGAGATGAGGCAAATGTTGCCTATTCTGCATGCCCTCAGTTCGTTTCTGTACTCCGCCTTCCGTTCCACGAAGGTCGAATGAAGACTGTCGCGTTTGTCGCTTTGCGGGGTAGCAGCGGAGAGCTGGGCAGGCCGTGGTTCGAGTGGTAGACTGTAGATGCCGGCTCGGAGGATAGGGCAACGCTGGCGAGCGACCCGAGCGCCGCAGCCGGTGGGTATACGGCGGAGGGGGTTCGGCCTCGCGCCGGGCCCCTTCGCTCTCTCCGCTGGTACCCAAAATGCGATAAACGCAGTCTCCCGGAGTTGTCTGTCCTTGCGAGGTGGCTGCGGGAGAAACGCATTTGTATCGTGGGAGGCCCGTGAACCATGCAGCAACCGGAATACTTGTATCACTACACTACCCTGGATGCGTTCATCAGTATTGTTGATGGACAGGAGTTGTGGGCCAGCAACGTCTTCTATCTCAACGACTCTGCGGAGTTCCGACTGGCAATTGCACTGGCAGGAGAGCTGTTGAAAGCTGACATAGGCAGTGAGGCGAACGCCGAGAGGCGTGAAGAACTTGAGAATGTCGCCAAGTTGCTCGCCGACGTAACGCCCGGTGTCATGACGGCACCATCCTGTTTTGTGTGCTCATTCTCCAAAGAGGAGGATGACTTGAATCAATGGAGGGCCTATTGTCGAAACGGTGGGGTTGCCATTGGATTTCGACGTGGCGATCTGGAGAGTCTTGTGGAAAAGCAAGGCCTCGGTTTCGCGCCCCTGCTGATACCGTGCATCTACGAGGAGCGAAGACAGAGAGAAGAGATTCGCGCCGCGGTCAGCAAGGCAGTCAGATCACTGTCGGGAGGTAGAATTGGGGCATCAATGTCACCCGATGAGATCGACAAGTTCCGGGCCGGTCTATTGCAGTACGTACTTGTCGATCAGCCGATCAAGAGCGACGACTTCGCTGCGGAGAAGGAGTGGAGATTGATCGCACGACCTGATCCGGGAATGGGGGCAGATGAAAGGCTTGGATTTCGCAGTCGTAACGGTCTTGTGATTCCATTCTGGAGAATCAATCTGAATCCAAGCACGGATAGACAGATCTGGGAACACGTACGGGTGGTTGTCGGACCAAGCGCTCACCCTCGCGAAGCGAAGGCTGCGATTGAGGCCCTGCTCGTACGCTACTGCGGACGACATCCCTATCGAGTCTCAAACCAAGTGGAGAATTCGAGGGTCACATATCGCTACTGGTAACGCGGAGTGGGTGCCGGGCATAGGTCTGAACCGACACACCCATTCAGGTGACTCATGCCTGTCAGAAGCTGTACCGCACGCCGCAATAGAGATTCGTGTTGTTGTGGAACTGGTTGAAGAAGGTGTGTTCGTCGTCGCCGAAGAAGACGTTCGAGCCGACCTCGTACATCAAGTGGTCGCTGACCTTGTAGTTGACGAGCGGCCGCATGTAGACGTCCGCGTCTGAGGGCGAGTAGTACGTGAACAGGGAGAGCATCAGGTTCTGGTTCATCAGCAGCTTCGTCAGCCGCAGTGTGGTGACGTGGCGGAATTCGTCGCGAGACGGGCTGCCCGGGAAACGACTGTCCTCATAGTCCCCGTAGTCGAGCATCTGCTCGACGTAGTACTGCACACCGGCGGTGAAGTCGCGGGCGACTTCCTGCGTGTAGCCGATGAGATATCGCATCTCGGAGTTGTTGATGAGCGGATCGTCGCCGGCCCGGTCGTCCAGTGAATCGTAATAGCCGAACTCCGCGTTCGCGATGCCCTTGCCGACCGTTCCGCGGATGCTGGCGCCGTAGACGTACAGTTCGGGGAAGGTCGCGCGGGTCAACGTCTCATTGAAGCCGGCGGGACTCTTCCAGTAGCCCCAGTAGCCGTAGAGGGCCAGCTCGTAGTTGCGAACGTTCCGATAGAGGCGGATCGCGGTCTCGTCCTCCTCGAAGAACTCCCGGCGCCGCGAGATCATCATCTCGTTGTCCTCGCCGGCCCGTCGGCCGAGAATCGGGTTGTAGTAGGACAGCCGTTCCCCTGTGATGTAGCGGTCGGAGTCAAATTCGGGCGTGTAGGCAACATCGAGGTTGGCCGCGTCGGAGAACAGGCTCACCTTCACCGCATCGGAGGGGGCCTTGAGATACTCGGTGTCCCGGCCGATGAAGAAGGAAACCCAGTCCTTCGGAAACATATCGTTGATGAAGATCAGATCGCCGGTGCCCCAGGTGAGGACCTGGCGACCCAACTTCAGGTCCATCGAGTCGCTCGGCCGGGTGAAGATATTGGCCTCGCGGAGGTCGAAGTCCGCCTGCTCCTCGACGAAATCGCCATAGACGTCGCCTTTGACCTTGATATCGCCCCAGTCCCGCATGGAGAGCAGGTCGAACTGGTATCGGGCCTCGCCGATGCTTAGGTCCTTGCTCTCATACGGGTCGTCCAGGAGTCGAGTGCCTGCGCGGACCTCATAGAAGCCGTGGTACTCGGTATCCAGCTTCTCGAAGAACTCCCGAACGGGGTCTCTCTTCTCCCGAGGCTCGTTCGGTTCCTGCTGGGCATAGGTCGTCAAAGCAAACACGGCAGCAAGGAGAACGGCCCCGATGCCCATGCTGAAGGGCAATCCCCGTGCCTCGTTCTCGTCCTGCAGTGTTCTTCGGATCTTGGGGACTCCGTCCCCAAACCCCTGGCATTTTTCGCATTGGGCCAATAGCATGACAGAAGAGGCAGTCCTCCGAATAACCCGACTGCCGACGAGCTTCGTGCGCTCGCCCGGTCCGGGCTCCGGCGAGGCGCGCAGCACGTGGTGGGACGTTTGCCTATCCATTTCCATGCTGCTGGCGAAAAGCGAAAAATGCCAGGGGTCCGGGGACAGAGTCCCCGGCCGTTGGACGCGATGCAGCCCTGGCAAGATGAATCCAGGATACGGCAACGAAAACTGCCGGCGATTGGTGGTCATCATTTCGTGACCTCCTGAGGCGGCTTGCGGAGATAGCGTTCCTCGAAGATCTCGCCGATGCCGAGGTCGTATTTGATGTTGCTGAAGGTCATCTCGGTCTTGCTGCCGCTCTTAAGGTCCTGAACGAGCGACAGGGTCACCGTCGGAAGACCCTGGATTTCCTCGACCTTCTTCGACTCGATCGTGCGGTAGAGTTTGCCTTCCTTGTCGTAGAACTCCATCTTCATCGGGACGAAGTTCTTCTTGTCGATGGAGACGTTGTAGTAGCCGAACTCGACCGTCTCGGGCTTCTTCGGCGTGTTCTTGACCATGTAGAACGCGTCGGTGGTCTCCGTCAGCTCGTGCGTATCCTCGTCGAGGCTCCGCCCCGAGACATCCTCATAGAGGAAGTCCGAGCCGACGAAGCTGGTTCGCTTGTCGCCGGCGGCGATCCGCTTGACCAGATCCAGCGCGGGCATGTAGAGCCAGCGGTCGTCGTCTTTGCCGGCGCCGGTGTGCTTGTGTACCATATAGCTCATCCGCCGGACATCCGCAGGCCGCTGGAAGTAGACGAAGTACTTTTGGTCGCCGCCGTCCTGGACATCCTTGCGGACGATGTTGAACAGACGCTCGCGGGTCTGCCCTTGCTTGCTCGTGATGACCATTTGGACCGTCGCCTTGCCGTCGTTGCCCTGGTAGTAGGCAACCACGTTGGCCTTGTTCACGATGGTCTGGACATCGGGGACATCGCCCGCCCGAACGGCGCCCGCCGCCAGACCCAGTGCAATCGACAATACCGCTATGCTTGTTTTGAACATGTCGCACCTCCATCGTATTGGCACTGACTCCCGACTCCCAGCTTCTTGAGGAACGTCATCATCGGACACCAGTCGGTGAACGCCGACTGGAGCAGATTGAGTCCCACGAAGGCCGTGAACAGCAGCCAGTAGGGGGAATGGTAATGAGCCAGGAAGACGCTCAGCAGGATGAAGAAACCTGCAATGCCTCGTAACATCCGTTCAACCGTCATAATCGTATTCTCCGAATTCAAGCGGTGGGCGTCTTTGCCTGCTGTGCCTCGAACGTCCGGCAGGCCTGCCGGCGAGACATCACGCCGCAGATCACCCCCAGAATCGGCACAGCTATGATACTGAACCACATGAAGCTGTTGAAGCCCATCTTGCCAAACTGGTAGATATTGAGGAGCACGACGACCACGCTCGCCAGCGAGATCACGAAGCAGAACGCGCAGTTGCACTTGGCGGACTGGGGCGCCGCCGCGATCAGGAACAAGCGTTTCTCCGCCACGGTCAGAATGGCCGGCAGGATGATCAACGTCACAACGCCCGACAGGGCCATGATCGCGCAGAGGAAGATGCCGACTGTCTTATAGGGCACCAGCGGCGCCGCCAACAGCGGCAGGAACCCGATGGCAATCACCAGGACGTTCCGCGTGATCGCCCGCGCCGGCTCCCCGAACATCTCGGCGGCGCTGGCCTTCCACGAGCCCTTCTCCCCGTAGCTGCTCCGGGCCCGCTCCAGGAAGTGGATCGCGAAATCCACCGCCATGCCGAGTGTCAGGGCGCTGAGCACCGCCACCGGCATATCGTAGTCCTTGCCGACCAGCCCGATCACGCCGTAGATGACTGTGATCGTGATCGACAGCGGCACCATGCACACCAGCCCCCACAGCACCGACCGGAACATGATCGCCATCATGATAAACACGATGATGAAACTGCCGATCAGCGATTGGAGCATGCCCCAGACCATCTTCTGCTGCCAGACGATGTTGATGTAGGTCAGACCCGCCCAGTCGTGCTTGATCGGCATGGGTGGCGGCGTGGCCTTGAAGTACTCGTCGACCGCTTTCACGACCTTCTCCATGTCCTTGTTGTCGCCGCTCTTGAGCTGGAGCCAGATGTTCGCCTTGTCGAGATCGTTGGTCACGAAGTGCCACAAATCGTCCGGCGTATGGCTGCTCTGGAATTGCAGCAGGCTCTGCGCCACCGCGGCGCTGGAATCCGGGATTCGATAGTTCTCGGGCTTGCCGTCGATCAGCTCCTGGTAGACCTTCTTGACGATGTCCGCGACGGAGTTGCTCTTGCCGACCAGGCCGGTGCCTTCGAGGTGGTCCTCCAGGCTCGCGACGTAGCGCAGGGCCTCGGGCTGCTTGAAGAGCTTGATCTGCTCCTTTTCGAGCTCGAAGAAATCCGTCAGCTCGTACCAGACATCCGCCGTATCCTGCGGCGCCGACGTTTGCCGCCCTTCGGCATAGTCCGACAGCTTGTCGAGGAACGCCATCTTCGCGACCTTGTTCGAAGCGCCGTCCACGAGGGCCTTATCTGCTTCCGCGAGCACAACCTTGGCCTTGGGGTGGTCCGGGGCAAGCTCCTCGATCTTCGCGCGGAGCCGTTCGCGCAGGTCGGCGACGTACTCGACTGTGACGTTCGGGTCGCTGCCGTCCCGCAGGACCAGGTAGGCCATGTAGGTGCCCGCGAAGTGCTGATTCAACTCCGTATCCGCCTGGCGGATTGGGTGGCTCTTCGCGAACCACTTGATCGGGTTGTCGTTGATGTTGACCTGTGTGATGCCGTAGACCGCAATCCCGGCCAGGATCACCATCACCACGAGGATGGGCTTGGCCCCCATGACCGTGAGCCGCCCGGTACTGTGGAGCGCGCGGGTCAGCCAGGTCTGTTCTTGCTCGTGGACAACCGCGGCCCCGAAATTCTCCAGGCCCTTTTCACTGAGGAACATGATGTAGGCGGGGACGAACGTGACGGTGAAAACCCACGCGATCATAATGCCGATCGCGACGAGGATGCCAAACACCTGGACCGGCGGGATCGGCGTCAGCGCCAGCGAGGCGAAGCCCGCCGCGGAGGTCAGCGAGGTGTACAGCATCGGGACGAACAGGGTGCTCATCACCTCGACCGTCGTCTGCCGCCGGCCTTTTTCTTTCGTGTACTTCTCGAAGAACTCCGACAGGATATGCACCGAGTCCACCACCGAGATCGGCATCAGGAAGATCGGGATCATCGAGCTCATGATGTGCACTGGAAACCCCAACCCGATGAGAATGCCCATCGTGGTCAGGACCGTCACCATCGCGATGATCATCGGCGAGACGATCAGCACGAGCTTGCGGAAAAAGACCAGCATCAGGATGAAGATCGTCAGCATCGCCAGCGGAGCCGAGATCGCCATCTGGATGAACATCTCATAGCCGAACGTGTCCTCCGCGACCGGCAGACCGGTGATGTGGTACTGCTCGTCGCCCGTAAACGTCGCGATCTCTTTTCGCAGGGCCTGGTACACGTCGTGGCTGAGATTCTTGCTCGTCAGAGGCAGGTACAGGCAGATCGCGTGGCCATCTCCCGAGACGACGGTGTCCTTCAGCATGGGGTTGGAAAGCGCCTTGTCCCGGATGGCCACCGCCTCGGCGGCGGTCTCGGGCGGCTCGGCCATGAGCCATTCGAACCGGATCACGCCGGGACCATCCTGGCTGATGTGGTCCACCATCGACGGGGCCAGCAGGTCCACCTCAACAACACCGATGATCTCGTTCGGGTCGTCCGGGTTCGGCCACTGCAGCGTCTTGGCATACTGCGTCAGCTCGTAGATCCGCTGAAGCGACCGCGGATTGAACACGCCGTTGGGATCCTTGTTGTTCACGATGCCGACCACCACGATGTCGTTGAGGACAAAGTCCTTCTTGGTCTGCTCGTGGAAGACCCGCACCGCCTCGTGCTCCGAGAGCATGTTCTCCGGGTCGGTATCGACCTTGATCAGCGGGATGAACGCGGCACAGACCAGCGTGAAGACCACCATGACCCAGGTAACCAGCTTGTGGTGATCCAGCGAAAACTCGACGATCTTGCGTTTGAAGTCCATGTTTTATGTCCCTATGCCCTGCAACCTGCTGCTGTTGTCTTGTATTCCCACACTCTTTGCGATACCTCTGCACAAGGCCGAATCCGTAGGGCTTTCGAGAAACACCCACAATTCATAGGGTGATTTCATATGGCTCTACGACCCGAGCCCGCATCCGTTCATTGTCTCGTTCGTTTCTTTGGCGTACAGTGATCGTAGACACAGTCCAGTACGCGAATTACGTTCAGGTTTTGAATATGGTAGAAGACCTTGGCCCCCTCCCGGCGGGAGGCCAGCACGCCTTTGTCTTTCAACAGGTTGAGCTGCTGGCTGGTGATGGCCTGCTTCTCGCCGAGGGCATCCATGATCTCGCCGACGCTGCGTTCGCCGTCCTGGAGCGTCTCGACAATCATCAGCCGAAGCGGGTGCGCCACCGCTTTGAGCACCTCAGCAGCATGTGTCGCCAGTTCCTTATCCATGAAGACGCCCTTCGATATAACAGTATTCCATAATATAGCAATACTACTATATATCGGCGGGAAGGTTCGATGAAAACGACAAAGAAGCTCGCGCGATCATCCCTTCTGCAGGTGGAGACCGGGTGCATGACCGCACTTGCACGCATGATAGAGGTTCACCGAGCCCCTGGATTGTCATTCCCGCGTACGCGGGAATCCAGTTCCTGGGACGTGTCGCACGCTGTGGCTTGCGGATTCCTGCTTTCTTGGAGCGGCCTTCGGCCGCAACCCAAGTGCTTGATGCAGGAAGGGACGGACCGATCCGGAATCCGCCGCCCTCGGTGCGAAGCGCCGCTACGCGTCGGCGGCGGGAGTTTGGCGCGTTGAGGCCACCAGCGATAGGGGGGATCACAACGTCTTCCGTGCTGGGACAAACCTGCAGGCGAGCGTTTCGCTCGCGTTCCCGCCGGAGGCCGCAACGCGAAAAACTCCCCTCGCACGACCGCTTCGGGCGGGCCTGCCCTCGACGGGAGTTGACCTTCCGATTCCTGCGGATCGGCCGCGAGGTACGCGTCCTGCCCACAATGCTTGTCAGAAGAGCAAGATGTCGTGCCGTTGCAGTGCAGGAATGACAGAGTCCACCCCACACCTCGTCGCCATGTGGGAGGTCGCAACAACGATCATGCACCCGTGGAGACCCGTGCGGACATCCCGGACTATTGACCGGAGGAGCACCGCCTGAGACAATGCCGTAAGTCTTTTCGAGGCAAGTAGATGGCTGCGAACTCCAAGATCGAGTGGACGGAATGCACATGGAACCCGGTGACCGGCTGCACGAAGATCAGTCCGGGCTGCCTGAATTGCTACGCCCAACGGATGGCTAAGCGGCTCCAGGCGATGGGCCAACCGAACTACCGCAACGGCTTTCGCCTCACGCTGCATCCGCACATGCTCGACATCCCTCTGCATTGGAGGCAGCCACGGATGATCTTCGTCAACTCCATGAGCGACCTCTTCCACAAGGACGTGCCGCTCAAATTCATTCTGAAGGTCTTCGACGTGATGCGGCGAGCACCCCAGCACTGTTTCCAGATCCTGACGAAACGTTCCGAGCGGCTCGCCCAACTCAGTCCCAAGCTACCGTGGCCGGAGAATGTCTGGATGGGCGTCACCGTTGAGAGCAGCGACTACGTTTGTCGCATCGACCATCTCCGGCAGACCGGCGCGGCGGTCAAGTTCCTCTCCTGCGAACCGCTTCTGACCCCGATCCTCAACATGAATCTCAACGCCATTGACTGGGTCATCCTCGGCGGCGAATCCGGTCCCGGCGCACGTCCCATGCATCACGAATGGGTAACCGACATCCGCGACCAGTGCCTCGCCGAGGGAATCCCCTTCTTCTTCAAACAATGGGGCGGTGTCAACAAGAAAGCCAATGGGCGGATGCTAGATAAGAGGGTGTGGGACGAGAAGCCCGAAACTCAACAGTACTTCAAACGGAGGGAGATCACCAGTGACAAACTCACCCGAGTTCTTTCGTAGAAAGAGACCTTGGTCAAGGTACAAAGACCTCATTCTCGACTACTACCTTGAGCCTTATCTCGCAAAGGTGGCGAGACTCCGACGACCCATTATAGTTGTTGATTGTTTTGCGGGACCAGGACGCTTTGATGACGGAGAAGCAGGAAGCCCCCTGATCATCGCGAACCGATTGCGTCTGCTCCAGACGCAAGGGGCAGAAGTGCTTGCCTTCTGTGTAGAGAAAGACCCTTCCCTGTTCGGGTCTCTGAGACAGAACACGGAAGGCTGTGGGGTCCATGTGGAGGTCAGGCCAGGCGATTTTCGAAAGTACATTGGTGAGATCTCACGGTTGGCCAGAAACCACACAGTCTTTGTGTATCTCGATCCCATAAAACCGAGTGACCTTCTCTACGCCGATATGGAGTCTGTTTACGAACAATTGAAGCGAGGACAGAGTATCGAAGTCCTCATCAATTTCATGAGCACCAGTCTTCTGAGAGCCGTTCGTAGCCTTGCCAGCACGATCCAGGGAGAAAACGGATGCCCTCACGAACACCACTCCGTCCCTCACTGGAACGCTGTCGCCGGTGGTACCTACTGGCAGGAGATTGCGTTCGATGTGGGCGCATCCAATGTTGAAGCCGTCGAACGTTTGGCAAAGGGTTATGCGCAGAAGCTTCAGGACACATTCAATTGGGTAATCAGCTACCCCGTGCGGGACAAATACAAGAGCAGGTTTCCGAAATATCATCTGACGTTTGGCTCTCGGCACGCTGACGCAATCGAGTTAATGAACAGAGCCATGGTGAAAGCCCGGCGGGAATTCGTTAAAGATCGGTTTGTTGATGGGTGTCTCTTTCCGAATGAGCCGGAAAGTGAGGTCATAAAGCCGCACGAGGTCGAGGAAGTCATAACGATGACCAGCCAGGTTCTTGGCCCAACGACTTGGAAAGACCTGCGAGTCAGAACCACCGTGGCAAACCCGTGTATGTACACCGATTCCGAATTCAACTCGGCCATCAAACGAGCAATCCAGAAAGGCAGCATAAAGAGCGACTGCCCAGGAACGAAGATCGAGGAGAATGCCAGGGTATGGCCTCCCGTAACGAAGTAGGTGCCGGCGCTGCGATGGAGGGCAGTAGTTCCGACACAGGGGGGAGGAGAGTGTTTGCCACATGAACGGACCAGCGGAGACGGTGTGCCCTCGGACAGACGATCGGAATCGCAGCTGGTATCCTGCGAAGCGCCAAACACCATTGGTTCCGGCCAAGGACCAGGTTTGCGTTGCTGAAGGCCCCTTTGGACCACGGAATATATGAGGATGATGCGAACTCCGGTCTTCCACCACTGAGGCGATCCTCTCAGCTTACCCATCCTATTGCACAGCGTCCGGAAAAAAATCATCAAAGAGAAACGGCGGGAGTTGCCGATAAGAAATTGGGTACCATGGCAAAGATCGGGGTTTTTGTGGTTTTTTCACCTTGACATGGTACGGGGGGCCGGTTAAGGTGGGACAGTAAGGCAAACTGAGTGGGCCTTCTGTCAAATGGATTTGGCGAAAAAGGAAGGGTAAGGATGAAGGATCTATTTACCACCGGCGAAGCCGCAGAGATTTGTCGGGTCAGTCAGCAAACGATCATCCGTTGTTTCGATTCGGGCCGGCTCCGGGGATTCCGGGTGCCGGGCTCGAAGTTCCGACGCATCCCCCGTGCGAACCTGATCAAGTTCATGAGGGACAACAGCATCCCCCTGGACAACCTGGATTCGGGCCGCAAGAAGGTGCTGGTCGTCGATGACGATGCGGAGATCGTGGAGCTGATCACGGACATTCTGACTCGCGACGGACGCTACGATATCCGCACGGCGTCGAGTGGGTATGAGGCAGGGATGGTGACGCAATTATTCCATCCGGACCTGATCCTGCTCGACTACATGCTGCCGGATGTCAACGGCAACGTGGTGTGTCAGACGATCCGCAGCAACCCGGAGTTCGAGAACACCCGGATCATCATCGTCAGCGGCGTTATCAAGCAGGAAGAGATCGACCAGCTCTTCAAGTCGGGCGCGGAGTCGTTCATCCGCAAGCCGTTCGACATCTCGGAGCTCACCGAGAAGGTGAATTCCGCTTTGCAGTTGGTCGCCTGAGAGCGCGGCGCCGCGGGGCGGCGATGAGATGAGATGGGAGCCGGAGAGAGGGTGAACGACGCCATCGGTGGCGGATGCGACCCCTCGGACGGAGATAGCGTAGGGTAGCCGCATGGCGAAAAGGTACATCGATGCGACGGCGTCCCGCAAGGTGGAGTTGGCCGTCAACGAGCTGGGCTCACTGTCGGTCCCGCCGTGCGTCGCCGTGCAATATCTCTCGAAACTCGCCCAGGGCCGCTTCTCTCCCACGTCGGTCGCCGACACGCTCGAATGCGAGCCCGCCTGCGCCGCGGCGATCCTCTCGCTCGCGCAGCGTCAGGCCGCCGGACCGGTCCGGCAGCGTCACTCGGTCCGCCTCGTGCTCGACCGCCTGGACGCCGACGAGGTTCGAGACGTGCTGTTGCGAGCCAAGGTCACGGCCGGCTTCGAGATCGACTTCGCCGATCAGCAGGTCGACGCGCCCGCCCGCAAGGACCTGATCCTGCACAGTCTGGCGGTCGCCTGTGGTTCTCGGCGGATCGCCGAGGCTGCCGGCGGAATCGACCCCCAGCTCGCCTGGTCGGCCGGGTTGCTGCACGACCTCGGCAAGCTCGCCCTGCAAGACGTCATGCCCAAGAGCCTTGCCGCCATCGCCCGTGAGGCCGAGGCGACGAACGCCGCCCTCTATGTCGTCGAGTACGAGCACCTCGGAACCAACCACACGCTGCTCGGCAAACAGCTCGCCCAGCGCTGGCGGCTGCCCGAGCCCATCATGCTGGCGATCTGGCTGCACCATCGCGACGCCTCGGCGCTCGAATCCGTCGCGGAGGCTCGAATCGCATTGCTGGTCAAGGCCGCAGACAATATCGCCCGTCGCGTGGGCATCGGTCAGTCGGGCAGCTTCGATGCGCCGGAGTCCCTGAGCGAGATCGCCGCATCGCTCGACATCCCTGCCAAGACCCTCCAGCAGATCCACGACGAGCTGCCGCAGGAGGTGAAACGCCGGTCCGAGGCGCTCGGGCTCCAGACCCCGCGGGCCACCGCTCGGTACTGCGACCTGATCCAGACCACCGCGGCCGATCTCGCCCGGCAGCACACGAAGCTCTCCAGCGAAAGCCGATCCCTCGAAGCCGCCTCCGGATACCTGAGCTTCGCGCAGGAATTCCTGCACGATGTGAGTTCCAGCCTCGCGGCCATCGACCTCGCAGAGGAATTCGCCAAGCGCTGGCAGCGATTCTTCCAGACGGGCACCGTCTGCATCTGCCTGACGGCCGGCTCGCGTGAAGGCGTCGTCGATACCGCGATCGTCGAGGCCCTCGGGCACAGCCACAAGACCGTCCTGGAGGCCCCTGTCGATGAGTCACCGATCCCCAAGCCGCTGGTGAGCCGATTCGCCATGCTCGACGCCCAGGATCGTGTCGAGTGGCTGCTGGATCAGTTGGAGGTCGATTTCAATCGAGCCCAGACGAAACTGTTGCCTTTGCTCGCGGATGGCCAAACAATCGGCCTGGTCGCGTTCGAGTTGAACTACCCCGCCGACGCCGGCTTGTTTGCCGAGAAGTTCGAGATGGCCGCCTCGCTGGCGGGTACGATCCTCGGTTTGTCCCTCGCCAACGAGCGACAAGAACACCTCGCAGAGCGGCTCTCTCACGAGAACGGCCGCCCGAAAGCGGCGCCGTCCGAGGCCCACCCGATCCCCAGTCCCGTGGAAGCCCTGGCGGAAATGGCCGCCGGAGTCGCCCACGAACTGAACAATCCGCTCTCCGTCATCACGGGCCGGGCCCAACTGATCGCCCAGGCGGAATCCGACGGCCAAAAACGCAATGCCCTCGAACGGATCGTCGAGAACGCCCGCGAGGCGTCGAGTCTCGTGGACGACCTCATGGCCTACGCCGAGCCGCCGCAACCTCGCGTGAGCCCGGCGGACATCCGTCAAATCATCGAGGAGGCGATCGAGCTGGCCGGACAGAAGACCAGTGCCGAGCATATCAACGCGCAAATCCATGTCGAAAAAGAGGTTGCGCAGGTCCTGGTGGATTCGGCCCAGATTGCTTCAGCCTTGGCGAACATCATCGCCAACGCAGTCGAGTCGTACACCGACGCGATGGGCCCTGTCAAAATTGCGGTCGAACCGGTCGAAACAGGCCTGAGGCTCCAGATCAGCGATCTGGGCTGCGGCATGGACGAAGCCACCCGCAAGAAGGCGGCCAGCCCGTTCTTCTCGGCCAAGCCCGCCGGCCGCAAACGCGGCATGGGTCTGGCCTTCGCCAGTCGCCTCATTCAACTCAACGGCGGCACAATCGATCTCGAAAGCCAACTCGACCACGGCACCACGATCACAGTGACCCTGCCCACAGCATAGCACCCACCACCCGCCGGATGACAGGTTTCGCAGGTCCCGGCAGTCCGACAGGGCCGAGGCCCATGTGTATCGCCTGTTTTTTTCTGAAGATTCCCAGAAAAATACGTAGTTAGCACAATTGTTTTCCTGGGTGGACTCTCCATATACTGGGAGGCGAACCTGTCCCAGGAGGGAAGGTGGCGGACAGCCCCAGGCAGAGTTCGGGTAGGAAACTGAAGCTCTGTGGCAGGCAGGGTGTGGGGTCGAGGAGAAATCCTGTACCCCACACCTTGCTTTCGCCGACCGAGGGGGGACTTCCGCTCATCTGGACTGCACCCACGGTCGGAGCAGTCCCATGCCCCCGATGTCACGATCCATCAGTCAACGCGTGGGTCAAGGATCCATCCTCTATCATTCGTCCGCATCTCCTGCGCAGTCTGCAAGCCTGGCTCTCGCTTCGTTGTCTTCTTCGTCTTTCCCCCTCGCCTTCTACCTCTGCCCTTTCGGCCTTGATTGCCCGACGTTGCACGAATCCTATTATTCCTACCCAGTTGCAGTGGGTTCCGGCCGGTCGTGCGGCCTTGAGGTCGCCGGGTGGATTATGGAATTCCGAAAGCCGGATCGCAGATCCGGCGGGGATACGGGGTGCGTGATAGCAGATACGCCGGAGGAGGGTTGGCCTTGTCCGCGTGCCGTGTCCACACTCGCGCGGGCAGGCTCGGCTCAGTAAGGTGGGTCATTCAACCTTCCCAATGAAAAGGCCCCGCATGGAACGGGGCCTTTTGATTCTACCGCTCTGTGGTTGCCCTTTTAGCAGGGGACCACGCCGGTCGCGCACGGGCCTTTTTTGCCTTGTCCCACCTGGAACTCGACCTTCTGGCCTTCATCGAGCGACGCGTAACCCTCGGTCCGAATCTCGGAATGATGGACGAACAGGTCGTTGCCGCCGTCTTCCGGCGTGATGAAACCGAACCCCTTGTCCGCGTTGAACCATTTCACTGTACCTTTTGCCACGTTACTTCTCCTTAGACCCATTCGGGCCTATACAGACTGTTCCCTCTGGTATTGTGCAAGGGGTAAACTCCGGGGGAGAAAAGCGTACACCTTTACTGAAAGGCCACTCTACCACGCGGCCGCCAGTCTGTCTACATAATAAATCCAAAAAAACGCAAATAGTTGCGATACCCCGGCCGGTCCTGCCCCGCACGCTTCCCTGGCACACGGCGTCGTCCGAGCAGAGCCCTGTGCGCAAAGACAGAGGGCCTGTGCCGGTACAAGGCACAGGCCCTCTGAATGTTTGACCGTGATGAATCACAGCACTGTTACTGTCCTGCGGAACGGCCGAAGCCGATATCGTCGATGAAGACGATGCCGGTCCCACCCGCGGCGGTCGCGTTCTTGTCGCCGATGGTGATGACCATCTTCTTGACTTTGGCGAAATTCACGCCTGCGAAATCGCTCATCGGGATCACCCAGCGTGTCCAATCGGCCGCCGTCACCGCGGTGGCGCTGGTGACCGTGCCGCTCTTGCCGGCGCTGTCCTCGATGTACAGGTGCATGTTCGCCGGGTCGTTGTACCGCGGATTGTCGATGACCGCGCCCTGCCAGGCGCCGGTGATCGTGCCCGTCGAGCTGATGCTGTCGAACTGGAAGGTTCGATCCACGCCGACCGCACCCGACGTGACGGCCAGACCGACATAAACGGGGTCCGTCACTGCGATGATCGTCGTGCCGACCACGGTCCAGGCCTTGCCGTCGATGGAGACGGAGCCCTTGAAGGTGTCTGCGGCTCGTTCGATCTTGACCCAGTAAGGAGGAGCAATGGCCGTGGTGCTGTCGGTGTTGCCCGATGCGGCGTTGGCCGTCGCCCGGTACTGGAAGCTGGCGCCGTTGCCGCCGCCGCCGGTCATGACCATCATGGCATGGGTCGAGCCGCCCCAGAGGCTGTCGCGAATCATGACGCCGCCCTTGGCCCAGGTGTTGGTGCCGGTGCCGTTGCTGACGACGCGGGCGATCATCGTGCCGTCGCCGGCGAGGGTCTTGTAGGCGAAGGTGAACTCATCGGAGTTGTTCCAGATGTCCGTGCCGGCGCCGGTCAGGGTCATCTTGCCGGAGGTCTCGGTGACCGTCGTCGCGGCCAGGGCCGGGTAGCCCTGGGTCCAGAGCGCAACCTCGGTTGCTCCGTTGCCGGTCCAGTTCTGGGCCGCCTCGAATTCCCGCGAGGCTTCGCTGAAGGAGAACGTGGTGACGTTGTCGTACAGGAAGGGCATCGACTGCTTGCCGCTGTGGACGATCGTCTGCTCGGCGAACGGGGAGTCCGTGTATCCGACCTGCGAGCCGCTGGCCAGCGTGGTCACGCCGTCGGTCCAGGCATTCCAGATCGTCGTTTCGGTCTCGATGTTGTCGTCGTAGCCCTCGAAGTCATCGATCGGGGCGAACTCCTGGGCGGTGAAACTCCAGAGCGCGCCTTCGTAGGTTCCGGCGTCGCCCACTTCGTCGACCTTCCAGTAGTACTTGGTCCCGAAGTTCATGGACGCCGGCGTATAGTTGTGAGCGGTCACGGTCTGGGTCGTCAGGGCGTCCGGGTCAGCCCCGAAGCCGACCTCGTGGGAGGTCGCCTCGCGACCGGGCCGCCAGTTCAGCGTGGTGCCGAGAGCAATGTCGGTGGCGCCATCAGCCGGCTCCGGCCCGAAGGCCTGCACCGGGGTATAGAAGAACCGCACCTCGCTCAGGCTGGCGATTCCCGTCGCGCCCCAGGTGGCGGTGACGGTCAGTCTGACATACTGCGCCACGATGCCGCCGAAATCGACGGTCGTGTTCGCTGTATAGGTCGGCGCACCGGTTCCCTTGGCGAATTCGGGAACGTTCTCCAACTGGGCCCAGGTCTCGCCGTCGGTGGAATACTCGATCGTGACGGTCTTGGCGCCGAAGCCCATGAACAGCTCGAGTTCGGAGTTCGCGTTCCAGATCATCAGTTTGTTCAGCGTGTAGGCCTTGTCAAACGTGTACTCGATCCAGGCGGGCAGACCGCCGGGGGTGACCCACATGGTCTTCAGATCGACGCCATGCTGATCGAACTCATCGAGGCCGGCGCCGTTGATCGTCTTGCTCGCGGGCGAGGCGGGCTGCGCGCTCGATGCCTCTGCCGTCACAGCGGTGATCGGATAAGCATACGTCTCGGCGGTGAAGCTCCAAGTGTCGCCCTTGAAGACGGTGTAGTCGGGTGCTCCATTGACCTCGTCGACTCTCCAATAGTAGGTCTGGCCGTATTCGAGCAGGCCTTCCGGATCGTACGAGGCATTCGTCACACTCTGGGTGGGCTGGGTGGCGTCGTTGACGTCATCGAAGCTCGTTCCAAAGTACACGTCGTGCGTGGCCGCCGCCTGGCCGCCCAGCCAGGAAAGAACGACGTCTCGCGGCACGTCCACCGTCCCATCGGCAGGAACGGGGTCGCCTGCAGAACCGGCACTACTGCCATCGGACAGCAACTCCACCTCGCCGATCTGCATGCTGTTGGCCGGGGCCCGATCTCGGATGTCCGTGAAGAACAGCTCGTAGTAGGTGTAGGCCATCTTGTTGATGATCGGGATGGGGGCCGGGATCCATGTGTTTCGGGCAAAGGTCGTCGTCTGATCGAAAGCGTCAATTGTACCCTCAGCAATGAGCGTGTAGGGGCCGTTAATGCTCTCATCGGAGCCGGACAGCCTGAAGGCGACCGGATCGCGCTCGGGCGAATCGTTGGCGCTGGCGAAATTCAAGGCCTTGACCACCACCTTGGGGCCCGACGGCGTCACACGGAAGCCGGCGCCTCCGTTGGCCGTATCCACAGCGCCCTCAAGATTTACGAAGGCCGTCTCAAAACACAGGTACTTGACCGTAACGACGTTGTCGATCGCGCCGGGAGGCTCTTCGCCGGCAGGCCAATTGCTGGGGTTGGGAACGCCCACCACCGGATCTCCCGGGTTGGTGATGTCGAACATCTGTGCCTGCGTCGCTCCACCTGCCAGCAGGACCGCAGCCACGATCAACCATGACAATCTTCTCATGATGACAGTCTCCTCACACACAAAACGACCCATTACTTCAACCACGCCTGAGGGAACACGCCAGTCACCAGGCGAAACGATACATTGAATTCCGTTGAGGGATTTTCACTTGCGTTCCGGCGCCCCCTGTCGCGGACCCCAGGAACACGGGCCCTGCGGCGGCTTTCAGGGGTCTCTCAATGGGCTCCACACAATCGGTTTGACGCCCATCCAGACCGGAACCACCTCCTTTCTGCACAGAAACGGCATGATCCCGCCCTTGGCGTCGATCATACCCCAAGCACGGTGTGGAGCAGGCACCCTCCACACTCTTCTGTACACCTACTACCCATCTCTCCCAGCAGACCTTCCGGGAGGAAGACAAGCGATGTGACGCCGTCCTCATGTGATACCGAATTGGCTCTTTGTCGTGACCCCGGCATGCCAGTGGGAACCCTCGCAGCCGATAACATCCTTTATAACAAATCAAAACGCCCGCTGCAATGCCATTTCACCGGCGGCACACCTTTTTTCTCTATCGGTCGTTTGGGCGGGGTACTTGAGAGCCGGAAACTTCGGATTCTCGATAGGAATGGCTTCGCCCAAACCGGAGGGAGAGCCCCATGGCCCGTGCGCAAAGGAAGCGGGGCCTTTGTCTTGGCGACGCAGGCCCCGCCGGGATGTTCCGATAAACTACCCATCGGCTGGGCTATTCGGTGGAGCGTCCGAAACCGATGTCGTCGATGAAGACGATGCCGGTCCCACCAGCGGTGGTCGCGTTCTTGTCGCCGATGGTGATCACCATCGTTTTGACCTTGGCGAAATTCACGCCTGCGAAGTCGGCCATCGGGATCGTCCACTGCGCCCAGTCGGCTGCGGTCACCGCGGTGGCGCTGGTGGCGGTGGCGCTCTTGCCGTTGCTGTCCTGGAGGAGCAGGTGCATGTTCGCCGCAGCGTTGAACTGCGGGCTGTCGATCACCGCCCCCTGCCAGGCGCCGGTGACAGCGCCTGTGCCGGCGATACTGTCGAACTGGTAGGTCCGATCCACGCCGGCTTCGTGCGACGTGACGCACAGACCGATATAGACGGGGTCGGTCATCGCGATGGTCGCGGTGCCCACCTGGGTCCAATTCGTGCCGTTGGAGGATACGAAGCCCCGGAAGATCTCGCCGGACCGCTCGATCTTGACCCAAGAGGGAGCCGTGACAGCCGAGCTGCTGTCCGCACCGGCCGATGTGCCGCCGGTGGCGGTTCGGTACTGGAAGCTGGCGCCGTTGGCGCCGGGGGTGGTCATGGCCATCATGGCCTGCATGGAACTGCCGGTGAGGCTGTCGCGAATCATGACGCCGCCCTTGGCCCACGTCTGGCTCCCGGTCCCGGTGCTGACGACCCGGGCGACCAGCGTGCCGTCGCCGGTGAGGGTCTTGTAGGCGAAGGTGAACTCGTCGGAAGCGCCCCAGATATCCGCGCCGGCGCCGGTGAGGTCCATCTTGCCCGACGTTTCAGCGACTTCCACCGTGGTCATCGCAGGATAGCCGCGCGTCCAGAGGCACACGTCCGTCGCGCCGTTGCCGGTCCAGTTCTGGGCCGTGTCGAACTCCCGCTCGGCCTCGCTGAAGAAGAACGTCGTCTCGTTGTCGTACATCAAGGGCATGGACTGCCTGCCGCCGTGGACGATCTTCTGCTCGGCGAACGGGGCGTCGGTGTACCCGACCTGCGAGCCGCTGGCCTTCGTGGTCACGCCGTCGATCCAGGCGTGCCAGATCGTCGTTCCGCCCTCCATGTCGTCGTTGTAACTCTCGAAGTCGTCGATCGGGGCAAACTCCTGCGCCGTGAAGCTCCAGAGTTCGCCTTCGTAGGTTCCGGCTTCGCCGACCTCATCGACCTTCCAGTAATACGTGGTCCCGAACTCCATGGCGGAGGGGATATAGCGAGGATCCGTCACGGTTTCGGCCGCCACGGCGCCTTCGGCCACGGCGGTGGCGTCGGTCCCGAAGTAGACCTCGTGCGAGGTCGCCTCCCGGCCGAGCCGCCAGGTCAGCTCGGCGCCCAGGTCAACTTCCGTGGCGCCGTCGGCCGGAGAGGGCTCGAAGGCCTGGGCAGGCGTATAGAAGAACCGAACCTCACTGAGGCCGACCATCCCGGTGGCGCCCCAGCCGGCGTTGACGGTCAGTCTGACGTATTTCGCCATGACCTCGCCGAAATCGACGATGGTGTTGGCCGTGTAGGTGGCCTTGCCGGTTCCCTGTGCGAATGGGGGCACGTTCTCCAACGGGGTCCAGGTCTCGCCGTCGGTGGAGTACTCGATCGCGACGTCCTTGGATCCGAAGCCCATGAACAGTTCAAGTTCCGAGTTGCTGTTCCAGACCCACAGCTCGTGGAGCTTGTACTCCATGTCGAACTCGTACTGGATCCAGGCAGGCAGACCGCCGGGCGTGGCCCACATGGTCTTCAGATCGACGCCATGCTGATCGAGCGCGTCGAGGCCGGAGCCGTCGATGGTCCGGATCGCAGGCGAGGCGGGCTGCTCCGCGGAGGCGGTGACCGTCAGACCGGTGATCGGATAGGCATACGTCTCGGTGGTGAAGCTCCAGACGCTGCCCTGGAAAACCGTGCTGTCGGGGGTCGCGTTGACCTCGTCCACGCGCCAGTAATAGGTCTGGCCGTAGTCCAGGCGGTCAATCTCCAGGCTGTCCACATCCAGGGCCAGTCCCTCCGCGATCAGAGTCGCGGGGGCCGCCGAAGCGACATCCTCTCGGGAAAGTCCGAAGTAGACGTCGTGCGTAGCCGCGAATTCGCCCGCAGCCCAGTTCAGACCGGTGGTAACGGGCACATCCTCCGACCCGTCGGCCGGCGTGGGATCCCAGGCGCTCGTCTGGCTGTAGAACTTGTCCCCGGCCCGGCCCAGGGCCAGGACCTGATCGGCGTCGAGCGGGGTGTCCCAGAAGGCGACCGTCGATACGTTGATCGGGGCGTCGTCGCGGTCCTGGTTGTTGCCGGCACAGAAGAGCAGGATGGTCGATGCGAGGCTGAAACGGCCGTCGACGCCCTGCTGGGTGCCCTTGTGGGCCACTGCGCCATCCATATAGAGGTCATGTCGAGTGCCGTTATCGACCACAAGAACCAGGCGATACCAGGTGTCGCCCTGGGTGGTGTAGCCGGAAGCGCTGGAGTAGCCCACAGCGCCGATTCCGATCGCGCCGGACGAGTTGATGGTCCAGTCGGCATCGTCGGTGTTCGTCGGATTGGTCTGAAACAGATCGTTGTAGCCGTTCGGGGGATCGGACCGGCTGCTGGGCGGGTAGCTGAAATCGATGAGCAGGGTCCATTCGTTTACCTTGGCGCCGCCGCCGTTGGGGGCAACCCCATGGGTGCATATGTAGTAGCTTCCCTCGCCAATCAGGATGGCGCCATCCCCGGCGTCCACACCTGCGGCCCGCTCGACCGTGCCGACGAGTTCCAGAGGGGCGCCGATGGTCGCCCGACCGGGGTCCGGCGGGTTGAATTCCCACGCGCTGGTCGGATCGGGAACACCTGCCTGTGTCTGTGCTGCCAGAGCAGCGATCAGAAGCAAAAACGTGAGCCTTTTCATGCCTTTCTCCTTTCTCTGCCGTAAGTATGATCGCAGCCGATCAGGGTTGCCCGTCTTTCACGGGCGACTTCTCCTCCCCGTCCGGTGCACAAAACCGCCAGGAATCCAGCCGATTGACAGTCTGGACCTGCCCGTCCAGAAAGACCGCGTTCACCACGCCGTCTTCCAGATCCGAATGCCGGGCCAGGTGAAACGTGCCGAAACTGTCCCACACCTCATAGACGCACATCGCCGTGTCGTTGAAGGCATAGATGTTGTAAGGCGCGGTGATCCAGAGGTTCTCTTCGCCGAAGAAGAAAACCTCCGAGTGCCGTTTCATCGAGATGATCTTCTTCTCGCTCAGATACGAGTTCATGGAGTAATTGTAGTTCGGCTTGATGGGCACGCTCGCCACGTGCTCGGGGTGGACCGGGCCGAATTCCTTCGCAACCGGGGGAAAAGACGGGCAAATGTGAATGTCCTTGCCCTTCAAATAGGACCACATGGGTCCGGCGTACTCGGGGTAATGGACGAGATCCCAGTCCGGATTGTGCCACCGGCAGTACCGATGGGGTTCATTGGGATACGTCCGGCTATTGTAGAAACTCGTCCAGGCATTCGGCATCTTGGTGTCGTTGTCGTCGGCGTACAGAAACGCCATCACGCCATAGGACTTGAGGTTGGCTTTACAGGCGACGAATTGCGCCTGTTTCCTCGTGCGGCTCAAGGACGGCAGCAAGATGGCCATCAGAATGGCCACGATGGAAATGACGACCAGGAGTTCGATCAAGGTGAATCCCTTGTTCCTGTGGCGGTCAGTGGTCATATTCTGAGGCTCCTTCGGCGAAATCGGTCCGTATCACACCTTCGTGCAAGCCGCGTCCCTGCTCTCCTACATCATTCACATTCGGGGCCCATTAGCAGCGTGTCAGAAACCCGTCAATCTGCTGCCGAGGCCACGATTTCCGGCCGCGGGATCGGAAGAACCTCACGGCGGTCCGGCGCGTATGGAATCGGCAGCATCCCGATAGGCTCTTGCACTGCCCCTGTACGGCGCGAGGCACGCGCGGGGGGAAAACACCAGACGTCACGGGAATCGAAGATGTCAGATACATCGTCTGGGTATCTCCAATCTCAAAGCAGCTCTCTCCATCGTCTCTCGATCCACATGGGGGGCGGGTGTGAACCAACCAGACATAGATCGATTATGGCGGACTGAAGAGGGGATGTCAAGAGCGGCGCAGCCGTGTGTGGGAGAATGGTGGGCGTAGCCCGCGCTGTCGTTGTCGCGCGAATGTGGGCCCCTCGGGGCCGTGAACTGTGGCCTGCGACCCTCTTGCCAAAGAGGTTCTCTGCGTTCTCGCCTCAGGGCACACACGCGCAAAAAAGCGATGAGTGGCCAAGGGGCCACTCATCTATGACGACGCATGGGCGTCTGGTTGCAAGGCACCGTTCAATCGTTTCGCAACGCGCGAGTCGCCGTAACTGGGTATCTGCGGCCCTTGTTCATCCTCTACCGCGGCGGCTTCGCTCTGGGTCCTTGCAGGCAGAACACATCCCTCAAGATGAAACTTGTGCTCTTTACCAGACCCAAGGTCCGGCCGCCGCGTTATTCACCAGTACAGACGAGGAGCGTCTAAAACCTATTGCAGGCGGGAAGAAAAAAAATCAGATTTTTCTCAGGCGCGCCCATGACCACAGGTAGTAGGCAGGGATGCCCAGAAGAATGCTGCAGAGGCTGTAGAATGAGGGCTTCGGCCACTGTTTGAACGCAAACACCGCCATGAAGAGCGTTACGACCATGAAAATCGCCGGGACGACGGGGTAGCCGGGCACGCGGAACGGCCTTTCCATGTCCGCCCGCCGCCATCGGAGCACGTACACGGCCCCGATGAAAAGCATGGCGAAAAGCGATAGCCCCACGGAGGCGTACTTGTACAGGTTCTGAAAATCCGTGAGGAACAGGATGACGACCGCACAGAGGCTCTGCAAGGACATCGCATAGGTGGGGACCTGTCCTCTCTCGCTGAGGTGCCCGGCCAGAGACGGGAACAGCCCGTCCTTGGCCATCGCGTAGTACACCCGCGGGCCCGTGATGACGAAGGCGCTCACCGTGGCCAGGAACGCTAGGCCCAGCAGGATGGAGAAGACGCTGGAGGCCCCTCGTCCGAACAGGTTCTCAACCGCCAGTTGCGGAACGCGCTCGGCGTTTTCGAATCCCACGTCGGCCAGTGGCACCGCGTAGGCGAAGACGAGATTGAGGGCCAGATACAGGACGATCACGGACCCGGTGCCCAGCAGGAGCGATCGCGGGAGCGTCCTGGCGGGGTCCCGGACCTCGCCCGCCAGATAGCCGGCGGCATTCCAGCCGCTGTAGGCGAACATAACGTAGAACAACTGTGTCATTGCGGTCCCGAGACCGACGTTTCCCATCGACTGTCCCTCGGTGACGTGTGAGAATTGCCCTTTGCCGAACAGGAACGCCGCGCCCGCCAGGACCACGAACAGCCCGAGCTTGAGCATCGTGGTGAGATTCTGCGTCCAAGCGGATTGGCGATGGCCGAAGAGGTTGGGGACCGTGATCGCGACGATGATGATCGCGGCTACGATTCGAAGGAGAAGCTCCCTCTCTTTGTCGGCCAGTCCGAAAGGTGTCAGCAGGTACATCGCGGCGATATAGCTCGCCACCGCCAGCGGTGCGGAGAAGCCCAGAAAGAACGACGTCCAGCCTGAGAGAAAGGCCGGCATCGGGCCATAGGCCTCGCGAAGGTAGACGTACTCGCCGCCCGCACGGGGCAACGCGGCCGCCAGCTCCGCGACGCACAGCGCGCCGCACAGGGCCAACAATCCGCCCAACGCCCAGAGCCCGAAGATGAGCGGATAGTTCCCGAGCGAGGCCATCATGTATCCCGGCGAAACCAGGATGCCCGTCCCCACCATGCTGGCGATCACCACGTAGGTCGCGGTGGACAGTCCAAACTTCCGCTGCAATTCTTGTGTTGGCATTGCCCTTGTCCTCATAGCGTCACTACGAACGCAACCGGCGTCGGACGGCTTCGATATGCTCCGGCGTCGTGCCACAACAGCCGCCCACGATCGTCGCCCCGGTGCGAATACATTCGGCGATACCCTCGGAAAACGGCTCCGGTCTCATGTCAAACACAGTCCGGTCTCCAATCAACTGCGGTCTGCCTGCGTTGGGCTGGGCCGCAATGGGTAGATCCGTGACGGCCCGGAGCCGGGTGATGACGCGGGACATCTGGAGCGGATCGAGATCGCCGCAATTGGCCCCGATGACATCTGCCCCAGCGTCGGCAAGCTGCCCGGCGCACTGCTCCGCGGTGTCGCCCATCATGGTCCGCCCCCCGTGGGCGTCCGTCTGGAAGGCGATGGACACGATCACAGGGAGCTCGCAGGCCGCCTTGCAGGCCCGCAACGCGCACAGCGCCTCGCGCAGATCGAACACGGTCTCGACGATCAACCCGTCCACGCCCGCCTCGGCCAGCACCTGGGCCTGTTCCCGGAAAGCGTCGTGGAACTGTGATTCCGTATATGTGCCGTAGGGCTCGAGGAGTTGCCCGGTCGAACTCATGTCGCCGAGAACGCACCGGCTGTCGCCGGCGGCCTCGCGCGCCAGTCTCGCTCCGGCCTCGTTCACCTCGCGCGTGGATACGCCGACGTTGTGTGTCTCGACGTAGACGCGATTCATCGTCAACGTGTTGGCAATCACGGCGTCGGACCCGGCCTGCAGGTACGCTCGATGGACCTCGACCACCGCCTGCGGCGCATCGAGATTGGCCCGCCCGCGCCCCATCAGGCCCTTGGCGTCCAACTGGGTCCCCATCGCGCCATCGAGCAGGACGATGCCCTCACCATTTAGCAACTGCCGAAAGTCCAAGAGACTCCTTCCCTCTCAGGCGTGCGCCCCGAGCGCAGCCAACTCCTGTTGCACCTGTGCGAGACTGCCGTAGACAATCCCTTTCATGCCTGCCTTGCATGCGCCGTCGACGAAGTCCGACTTGTCATCGATGAAGACACACCGATCCGGCGCGAGGCCAAGCTTGCGGGCGGCGATCTCATAGATCTCTCGCTGCGGCTTGACCACGCCCTCCGCACAGGAGAACGTCGCCGCGTCGAAGGCATCGTATCGCAGTTCGAGAAAGAACTCCATCGCAGGGGCCTCCGTGTTCGACAGCAGGCTCGTCTTGCAGCCCTGCTTGCGAAGCCGTCGCGCCAGGACAAAGGCCTCCTCTCGGGGGACATAGACCGCCCGGAACGCCTCGCCCCAAAGCGATGCCTGCTTCGGCAGGGAGCAGCCGAGATCGTCGCAAACCCGCCGCCAGAAGACATCCTCGGGGATCAACCCTTTCTGAAACGGCTCGCCGCGGTGGTTGTGGGCCCGCGTGTAGTCCTCGACGGCCACGCCCAGCGCCCTGGCGCAGTAGCTCATCAATCCCGGCCCCGGGTTCTCGATCAGCACGCCGCCCCAGTCGAACAGCACCCCTTCGATTCTCGTTTCCATCGTTCTACTTCCGTGGTTTGAGGGCCCCAGTTCCGTGTTTCCGCGGGCTTCGGAGCACCTGCCCCGGCGGGATTATCACCCCACAGGCTGACCAACGCAACCGCAATCCCAACGACCTCCGGCAGAGTCTGAAGTGTGATGTGTGAAGTTTCAAGTTCAGGCCATTCTCTTGCTCATCTTGAAAATTGACACTTCAAACTTGAAACTCCTTCTGTGTTGCGGAGTCTCCCAGGCAGGCGGGAACAGCATCGGATGGCTGTTGGATGGTCTTGACGAAGGCTTGACTGCGTCCCAACCAACCGGTTATTCTTGTGACCTCTCGCCCGGTTGCGGGCAGGCGGATGACACGACAATCAGAGAAAGGAAGAACGCAATGATTGGAATACGCCGGCGATCAATCCTGCTTGGAACCATGATGTCCCTTGCCGGGGTCTTGTTCGCCACAGACGCTGCATTCTCAGAGGAGATTCACTTGAAGTTCGATCCTGCCGGCCGATTCAAGATTGTCCAGTTCACCGATCTGCACCTTCATGAAGGCGGCGACAAGGACCAGCAGACGCTGGCGCTGATCGGCGAGATCCTCGACATCGAAAAACCTCAACTGGTCGTCCTGACCGGCGACACGATCGCCGGGGCCGCCAAGCGGCAGGAAACCGTCACGCTGGCCGCCGGACCGATGGCCGAGCGGAATATCCCGTGGGCCGTGACCCTGGGCAACCACGACGATGAGTGGCCCAAGGACGTCGAAAAGCCCAAGGACCGGCGGGGCTTGATGGAGATGTTCGTCCGCCAGCCGTATTCCGTTTCCAGGATGGGACCGGAGGAAATCTTCGGGGCCAGCAACTACTGCCTGCCCATCTACAACGCCGACGGGACCCGGAAGAAATGGGTCCTCTACATGCTCGACTCCAACGCCTACACAGGCAAGAAGGAACTCGGCAACTACGATTGGATCCACACCGATCAGATCGCCTGGTACAGCCGAACCTCCAAAACCCTGGCCCAGGAGCGAGACGGCAGACTTTGCCCAGCCCTGGCGTTCTTCCACATCCCGCTCCTGGAATACGAATACGCCTTGACCGATGCACAGGCCGACGTCGTCGGGCATCGACACGAGGGTGTCGCCTGTCCTCGGATCAATTCAGGACTCTTCGCGGCCATGCTCGAACGCGGTGACGTGAAAGGCGTCTTCGTCGGACACGACCACGTGAGCGACTTCGAGGCCCAATACCGCGGCATTCGTCTGATCTACGGGCGGGCCACGGGTTTGGACACCTACGGCCGAGACGGTTTTCCGCGAGGCGGTCGCGTGATCCTGCTCGAAGAAAATGGAGAGACCTTCACCACCTGGATCCGACTCCAGGGGGGCGACAAAGCCCAATACTGAAGGTGAGCCTCCTTCGGTTCTATCATGACGCGTGTTGGGGCTCAAAACCAAGGATGTCAGCCGTATGAAGAAACGCTCTGGCAAGAAGGTGGCTCTCGGAGAATCGCAGCCATCCGCTGTGGAAATCGCCGGTTCGGAGTACGGACGCCTGCTGACGGAAATCAAAGACCGCGTCCGTGCCGCCCAGTACGAGGCGCTCCGCGCCGTCAATAGAGAGCTCGTGGCCCTCTATTGGGACATCGGGCGGATGATCGTGGAACGGCAAGCGGGGCAGTCATGGGGCCGGTCCGTGGTCCAGAGGCTGGCGACCGACCTTCAGACGGAATTCCCGGGAGTGGCGGGATTCTCCGCTTCCAACCTCTGGCGCATCAAGGGCTTCTATGAGGACTATGCGTCCTCCGAAAAACTCGCACCACTGGTGCGAGAAATTGGCTGGAGTCACAATCTGGTCATCCTGGAGCGCTGCAAGGACCCCCTCGAACGAGAGTTCTACATCCGCACGACCCGCAAGTACGGCTGGTCCAAAAGCGTTCTGATCCACCAGATCGAGAACCAGTCGTATGAGAAGACCCTCTTGGGCCAGACCAATTTCGACACAGCGCTCGCGCCGGCGCAGCGCGCGCAGGCCAAGCTGGCGGTCAAAGATGAATACACGTTCGACTTCCTGGAGCTGGGCGAAGAGCACGCGGAACGGGAGTTGGAGCGGGCCCTGGTTGCGCGGATCGAGGCGTTCCTGCGGGCCATGGGCGGCCTGTTCGCCTTCATCGGCAGTCAATACCGCCTGGAGGTGGACGATAAGGAATATTTCATCGACCTGTTGCTCTTTCATCGCCGGCTCAAATGCCTGGTGGCTGTCGAATTGAAGGTCGGGGAGTTCGAGCCGGAGTTCGTGGGCAAGATGCAGTTTTATCTGGCTGCGCTCGACGACCTCGCTCGCGAGGAAGGGGAGAATCCCTCCATCGGGATCATCCTCTGCAAGGAGAAGCGGCGGACCATCGTTGAATATGCCCTTCGTGACGCCCACCGACCCATCGGGGTGGCGACCTATCGCGTCGTCCGACGCCTCCCCCGAGAGCTTCAGGGTCAGCTTCCCTCGCCGCAGCAGATCGGCAGGCTTTTGGAAGGTCTCGGCTGAGGGCCACAGCCTCCTCACCGGTAATCAATCGTCAATCACAGATCATCGATGCCAAGGCCCGGATTCACGCAGCCCGGCCTTCGGCCGCAGCCAAGAGCGTTTATCGCTTTTCGGGGTGCCAGGGTTTTTCCTCACACACTCCTGGCCTGGATTCGCCATTTTCTGCTTGCATCCATCGTCTCCATCTGCTACAATTCATCAGTATTGACATTCTGAGAGCGACATGTGGAGCGGTCGCCGTACCACCAGCGAGGGTGGTTCTTTCTTGACAGCCAGGAGATGTTGTTGGCGGATCTCCGGGCCTCGCCTCGTCTGGCACGAAGACCACAAGGAGGGACGCAGGATCGACGTGTATTCGATATGCGCATTGAGAATGCGAACAAGATAAAGGGAGAGCAATGGACCGTTTGGAGACGGGGCACATCAATGCGCCCGCCATGGCGCAGCGATGTGGAGACAGCATTGAGATCGGCGGCGACTATCAGCATCGAGCCGTGACAAAAGGGAATCCCGTCCAGAGATTCTGGCATTCCAGTAAGACCCTGGCCATCGAGAAGCTCCTGCCCCCGCGTCCGGGCGACAAGGTCATGGACGTGGGCTGCGGCTCCGGAGTCATCAGCAGTTTCCTTGGGCACTGCGGAGCACAGGTTGTCGGCGTCGATGCGAATCCCGATGCCGTCCGGTTTGCGGACGCGACATACTCCAGCGAGAAGGTGTCATTCCGGCTCGGGTTGGCCGATCAGCCGCTCGGACAGGAGGCATCATTCGACAAGATCTACTGCCTGGAGTTGATCGAGCACATCCACGCATTCCAGTCCAGGGCGATGCTCGACGGTTTCTTCAGCCTTCTCAAGCCCGGCGGCGGGGTACTGCTCAGTACGCCGAACTATCACAGTCTGTGGCCGGCCATCGAATGGCTCATGGACCACACCGGCCTGGCGCCTCACATGGCGGGACATCAGCACGTCGAGCGGTATCACCGCAGAAAGCTGCGTGCCCTGTGTCTGGCCAGCGGCTTCACCCTGGAACATCTGGGGACCATGTGTTTCCTGGCGCCGTGGCTTGCGCCGCTGAGCTGGCGAGGGGCCCGGATGCTCACCCGACTGGAACTGGCAACCACTGTGATCCCGGGGTCTATTCTGGTCTGCGTTTTGTCCAAGCGAGGATGATCTCATGAACAACACGACACCGACAATCTCCATTGTTCTGCCTGCCTACAATGAGTGCATGAACATACCCAGCCTGATCCAGGTCATCCAGGGTGAAATGCGTTGCCATGAGGTCCCCTATGAAATCATCGTCGTTGATGACGGGTCGTCCGACGAGACGTGGCCCGTGCTCTCCCGGCTCGGGCAGGAACCCTGGTTCAGCGAGTCCGGCCAACTTCACTGTCTGCAATTGAGCCGCAATTTCGGCAAGGAGTCCGCGGTCTTCGCCGGTCTGGAAATAGCCAGGGGGCAGGCGGTCATCGTCATGGATTGCGACCACCAACACCCTCCGGAACTCATTTCTGAGATGATTCGGTTGTGGCGTGAATCCCATGTTGACGTCGTGGAGGCCGTGAAATCCCATCGCGGAGAAGAACCCCTGCTAAAGCGACTGGGCAGTGAGTCGTTCTACGCCCTGTTCCGGATGCTGTCCGGGCATGATTTGAAAGGCTCCTGCGACTACAAGCTGCTGGATCGTGCCGTCGTCGATGCCCTGCTGCACATGGGCGAGAGGAACCTGTTCTTCCGTGGCATGGTTCAGTGGCTGGGCTTCAAGCGACACACGTTGACCTTCGAAGTGCCGGAAAGGAAGGCAGGAGTCTCCCGCTGGCCGACGGCACGTCTGACGAAGATGGCCGTGGAAGCAATCACAGCCTATTCGTTCATACCCCTGCGGCTCGTCGCCATGGTTGGTCTGCTGTTCCTGGTCGTGGCGCTGTTTCTCGCCGGCTATACGCTGATCTACAAACTGCTGGGCCTGGCCGTCAGTGGTTTCACCACGGTGATTCTGCTCCAACTCATTACTGGCAGCACATGCATGCTCAGCATTGGAGTCACCGGCGAGTACATCGCCCGCATCTACGAGGAGGTCAAACGCCGCCCCCGTTATGTCATCGCTCGCCAGAGTGTCTTCGACGGACAACACGAGATGGAGCCGGCGCACGGCCGTCTCCAAGACACGACAGCCAGGTGAGACATCGGAGCATGGAACAAGATGGTGGATCGAGACGAATAGGGACGATTGCCGGGGGCGCGGCGATGCTGCTGTTGCCCTTCCTTGCCTTCCTGACTATTGCCTTCGACGGCGGCGACACGTTTCTGTACGAAGATGGATCGCTGTATTCGTTTCCCCTGCGTGTGTTTCTGCACGACGCATTTGCCCACGGCTACAGCCCGCAATGGATGCCCCATTCGGCATGTGGCTTCTCCCCTCTGGCGGAAGGACAGAGCGGGATATGCTTTCCCGCCGCCCAGATCCTATACAGACTCTTCTCCGCCGAATCAGGCTGGCTCGTCGAAATGATGGCCGGCCATCTTGTCGCATTCTTCTGCTGCCGCCTCCTGCTGCGGCATCTCGGCATGAGCAGATTGGCCTCCCTCCTCGGGGCGTCGTTGTACGCATGGTGCGCCGCAACGGTGTTCATGTCGAACCTCCCACCCCTGATGTGGGGATACGCCCTCCTGCCGGCAGTTCTCTGGGCCACTGCGCGATTCATGGAGGGGCGGCCCCGGGCGTCCGTGTCCCTCCTGATCGTGGTCACGCTCTTGCTGCTGACGGGGCACCCCGCGATCATCATCTACACCGGCATGATCACGTTCGCATTCGTTGTGTGCCTGGCCGCGGCTTCCTGGCCAAAGAAAGGAAGTCTCTTGAGAGTCGGCGTACGCCCCGCGGCGCTGGTCATTCTTGTCACTCTGGCCGTTCTCATCGCATCTCCTCAATTGCTGCCCATGTTTCAGCAACTCCCGTTCTCGGCACGAACCGCAGGGACCGCCGCCTCTCTGGATGCCTCACAGAACACCAAACACCTCGACCCCTCCTGGGTTCCTCTGTCCCTCTTCCCCACCCCCTTCGATTCGTCGGATTGGACGTATTGGTCGGTGACGATACGGTTTCCTGTCTATGTGGTGTTTCTCGCAACTGTCGGCGCACTATTCGGAGGAAGGGGGCTGCGCCGCTGGTATTTCGTTGGCCTGGCCGTCTTCGTCATTCTGACGGCCATGGGACCCCACATCGGGCTCTGGAAACTCGTCCATTCTCTGCCGGTGCTCAGGAACTTCCGATTCCCCTTCAGGTGGCTGGGCTTCCTGCCTCTGTGCGTATCGGTTCTGGCCTCCCTGGGTTTGGATCGATTGACTAAGCAGAGAGGAAAGGCCACAACCCCTTCTCTTCGGTGGACACTGCGACTCCTGCTGATTGCCGTGGTCGCCGCCGAGGTGGCTGTCATTCTCAAACGCCAGGGGATGTATCTGTCCGCGACGCTCGAAGCACTACGAAGTCGGCCCTGTCTCGCCGCACTGCTGTGGCTCAGCACGGTGGGCATGCTGGTGGCTGCGTTTCTGGGTACGCGGCGTGTGACAGCAAAGGGGCCCATCATGCTGGGTGTGGGTCTGACCGTACTGTCATTGTCCGCCACGCTGGCGTTCTATCTCCAGAGTCCAGCGGCAGTCCGCCATCTGGAGACAATCGGATGGAAGAAGAATCGCGTGCCGGCCGAACCCCAGCAATACCGATTGTCCAGCGGCCTGGATACATATGTGACATGGATGTCCGACGCGGTGACACAACGCCACAGTTACATGCCGAACCTGTCCGTCTTCGAAGGGCGTCTGCATACAGGGCACTACTGTTCCTTCATCCCCTCCTGGGCATCGGATGTGTCCTCCTGGTGTGAGAAGACCTTGAGTGGTGTGGAAACCCATGGGAAGATCCTGGACCTCTGTTCGGCCAGATGGCTCGTGGAACCCGATGCAGTCTCTTCGGGACAGACGCCTCCGGAAGCGGGCCCCCCGATCCCGGTCAAGGAACGTGAGAATCCCGCGGCGATACCCAGGGCCAATATCGCCAGATCGGCCGTCTTCTGCTCCAATGACGATGAGCTGATCGCCGAGATCGAGTCGCCGGCATTCGACCCACGACGGACGGTGGCCCTCCTGGCGCAAGACGGGAAACTGTTCGATCCTCAGCCGGTTTCAAACACCGCGATGGCTCCCGTCTCGCTGCCCACGGCGAGTATCCTGATAGACAGACCCGATCACATCGAAATTGAAATCGGACCCGGCGCCCCCCGGGATTCGGTGATGGTGCTCAGTGACACCTTCTATCCTGGATGGAGGGCTTTCGTGGATGGCGCCGAGCAGACCATTCTCCGCGCCAATTACGCCTTTCGAGGCGTACGACTCCCCGAAGGGGCGAGGCGGGTGGTGTTCCGCTTCGACCCCATGGTCCCGGATGCCGTTCTTGTTCTGCCAACGATCATCCTGATGGTCCTGGCATTGGCTCTCATACGCCGACCTGCCCCGTTCACGGGTGGTCCAGACGCCGGGCACTCGCACGGGAACACGGCACATAACGGGGACAGCTACTGTGTTTGGTAGTTGACGCGGACCGAATCGAGGCTGCAGACCGGCGGTATGCCCAGACTGGCCGGAGTCATCGCGATCGGATGTGCCCACCACAGGAGAGGATGGGGGGCAAACCCGCACATTCCACAAACGCCATGAAGGTGCTGGTATGTGGAAGACTGGAACGCGTGGGTCAAGGACCCACCCTACATGCGCCCTCTGCAATCTGTGCAAATCGGTGGATGAAGTCGTCGCTCGTTCTTCCTCGGTGTTCTCTGTGTCTCCGTGGTGGACAGAGCGGTTGTCAGTCGCATTCCATCGGGAAGTAGTTGCGGGCGTTGTTGTAGCAGATGTCCTCGACCATCTTGCCGAGCAGGGGCAGGTCGTGGGGCAGCAGGCCCGCTTCGACGTCGTTGCCCAGCATATTGCACAAGACCCGGCGGAAATACTCGTGACGCGGGTAGGACAGGAAGCTGCGGGAGTCCGTGAGCATGCCGACGAAGCGGGCGAGCAGGCCCATGTCGGCCAGCGTCCGCAACTGGTTCTCCATGCCGTCCTTCTGGTCGAGGAACCACCAGCCGGAGCCATACTGGAGCTTGCCGGGGGTCGAGCCGTCCTGGAAATTGCCGATCATCGTTGCGAAGAGGGCGTTATCCCGCGGGTTGAGGTTGTAGAGGATCGTTTTGGGCAGGCGGCCCTGCTGGTCCAGGCGGTCGAGGAACTTCGCGAGCGGACGGGCGACTTCAAGGTCGCCGATCGAATCGCAGCCGATGTCCGGGCCGAGCGTCTTGAACAGGCGCGTGCAGTTGTTCCGCAGGGCACCGATATGGAGCTGCTGGACCCAGCCTCGCTCGGCGTCCATCAGGCCGAACTCGACCATCATGGCCGACTTGAACTGGCGGATCTCGCGGGGAGCGAGGGTGCGTCCGGCACGAATTTTCCCGAAGATCGCCTGGATCTCGCTGTCCGTATAGTCTTCAGCGTAGGCGGTTTCGAGCCCGTGGTCGGAGAGCCGGCAGCCGTGATTATGGAAGTACACGTGGCGTTCGCTCAGGGCTTCGACGTAGTCATGGAAGCTGGCGATCTCCATGTCGCAGAGCTCTTCCAGCTTGTCGATGAAGACGTTGACCTTGGCGAGGTCCTCGACCGCCATCGCCTGATCGGGCCGCCAGGCGGTGTGGACCTTGACCTCGAAGCGGTCCCGCTTGATCCGGCTGTGGTCATCGAGCGAATCGAGCGGGCTCTCCGTCGTGCAGACGAGCTTGACGTTCATTTTCCGCATGATGTTGCGGACGCTGAACTCCGGCGATTGCAGCATGTCGCTGCACTCGTCGTAGATTTCGCGGGCGGTGTCCGGGGTGAGCAGTTTGCCGTGAATGCCGAAGGGGTGTTTGAGTTCCAGGTGGGTCCAGTGATAGAGCGGATTGCCCAGGCAGGCGGGCACTGTGGCGGCCCACTTCTCGAACTTCTCCCAGTCGCCGGCGTCGCCCGTGATGAACCTCTCCGGCACGCCGTTGGTCCGCATCGCTCGGGATTTGTAGTGATCCCCTACGAGCCAAGCTTGCGTGAGGTTCTCGAACCGGTGGTCGGCGGCGATCAGGTGGGCCGGCAGGTGACAATGATAGTCATAGAGAGGCGAGTTCGCCGCGTGGTCGTGATAAAGCACGCGGGCGGTTTTGGTCTGGAGCAGGAAATCGTCCGTCAGAAACTGGCCTGCCATAGTCATCGGCTCCTTGTCATCCGTCCTGCTTGTCTTGATCGTTGAATTTCTTGGGCGGCACCGGACTCTTGAACTCAGCCATCTTCTTGGCCCAATCGGAAACCTCACTCTTTGTTTTCTCGAGCCGTTCCGATTTCTTGGGCGGCTCCTTCGCCTCCTCCTTCTGCATCCTGCGGTCCCAGATCCAGTATGCGATCCACCCGCCGCCGACAACGACGATCCCGACGATCATAAACCAGCCGTACCAGCCCATGGCATCCTTCCCTTCATCGATTCCAGACCCTTCAACAATCTGCCGCCGCGATCTGTATCCTAACGAAGTTCGCGAATCGGGTCAACCCGGATCGAACGGACACCGTCATGTCGATTGGCTGTCGTCCGGGTCGGTCTCTTTCTGGATCTGGGTCAGTTGCAGGCCGAGACGGTCCAGGCGCTTCTGCCCGTCGTCGTACTTGCCGTACGCGTTGCGGAGGTGCGTGCCGAGCGTGTCCCAGGTACTGAGGAACTCGGCGAACGAACTGTTGAGCCGGCCGAGGTTCCGGCGGATCTCGGCCGCCTGCCGCTCGATCTGCAATCCGTGCAGGCCCATCGCGACCGTCATCAGGTACGCGTACAGCAGGTTGGGCGAGACCGGGATCACCTTCTTGTCCATGCAGTGCCGCAGAAGGTCCACGGAGTCGCCTTCGCACTGGATCACCGTCTCGTAGTAGACATTCTCCGCCGGGATGTACATCAGCGCGAAGTCGAGCGTGCCCTCCGCCGGGCGGATGTAGTCGGAGGCGATCTTGTCCACGTGGGCCGAGACGTCCCGCACGAACTGCCGCCGGAGCTTGGGTCTGTCCCCCTCGTCCGGGCAGGCGACGATCCGCTCGAAGCTCGGCAGCGGGAACTTCGCGTCGATCCCGACCGCGAAGCCCGCCATCCGGACCAGGGCATCGACGATCCGCCCGTCCTGGAACACGTGCTGGAGTTCGAAGCTCCCCTGGGGCAGGACCTGGGCCAGCAGGTTTTCGAGCGACCACTCGCCCATCTGGCCGCGGAGCTTGGGACTGGCGAGGATGTCCTGGAGCCGTTTGACGTCGATGCCGAGCCGGAGCATCTGCTTGTTCGTGCCCTGGAGCTCGCCGATCTGCGTGTTGAGCTGCTGGAGAACCTGCTGGTTGGAGTGGAGGCTCTGGGCCAGCGTGCTCTGCCCGGCCAGCAGGGAGCCGTGGAGCGTCTGCGAGGTCTTGTCCTGCGATGCCCTGAGGGCCTCGAGCTGCTGCTGGAGCAGCGAGAGCGCCGAAGCCTGGCCCGCGACCTCCCTGCGGGCCGCGAGGCTCGACGAGATCAACCAGACCAACAACGCCAGCACAGCCAGCGTCAAAACCACAGCCACCACGATCAGACCCTGCAACATCGGAGAATCCTCAGAGAAACGCCAACGACCGGATTATAAGGCATCGAAGGGCATTGGTCAAAGATCGCCAGTCGCGCCGGCGGAACATGGGTGTATGTTCGCTTCTGTGCGGGAGTACTGGCCCCTTCGATATCTGCCTGCCGGGCCAGGCAACTCTTCGACGGCGCGATGCGCCACGGCTTCAAGCCCGGGCAGATCTTCTTCGACTCGACGGTCTTCCCGCTGGCGATCGATATGCCGATGGAGCCGGGCGTCCCCGGCTACACCTACCGCACGTTCGAGACGATCAGGAAGATCCGCAGCGACCCGCAGTTCAAGGGTGTCCACTGCTCGCTCGGGATCAGCAACAGCGTGCGGGATCTGCCCGCGCGTCGCATCGGAGTCTGTCGCGCCTACGTCGCCAAAGCAATGGAGTACGGCCTGGACGCAGGCATCGTCAACACCGCCCACCAGTATGGCTCAACGGAAGCCCCGCCGGAACTGCTGGAACTGGTCGA
>JBDKRX010000035.1:0-9917 GCA_039683175.1 Phycisphaerales bacterium | reverse complement strand
GTGGGCCTTGGTCACGGCGCGGTGCAAGTATTATCAACGGCGAAATCATGCCTCGTATGAAAGTCGGAAACGCACTCAGCGTCGAGCCAACAAACAGATGGATTCGTCATAGCGCTGTCGTATTAGGACTCAGCGAGGGATCTTCCCGGGCAACGACGTGCCGTTGCCCGGCGACAGGCCCGAAAAGAACCGCCACCATGGGACGGAGACAACTGTCCGGCGTAGTCGTGACTTAGAGCGATATCAGAAGCTTGATCGCGGCGTCGGCCATTTGCTCGCCGCCGCCGGAGGCGATGCGGGAGTTCACCGTCTCGTAGCTGCCCTCTGCGAAGGCCTTGCGCGTCGGGACGTAGGCGACGCTGTCCTGGCACAACTCGATCACCAGGGTAATCGGGAAGGGACTGGCCTTCTTGATCGCCAGGCCAATGTCAGCGAAGACCTCGCCCGGCAGGCCGACCACCGCGACCTCGTCGCTGATCCGGAACACCTGCACCTCCAGGGGAATGGTCGTGCCGCGAGACTGGATATCCACGATCTTATAGGCCCGGACCTGGTCGAGGAACGACAGGTCGGACGTGCCAATCTTGTCCATGTCCTTCTTCGCCTGCTCGATCTCGGCGGGCGTGAACCGCTGCGCCGGGACCTCGACCGCCGTCCGGAGAACCGCAAGACGCGGCTTCGCGACGGCTTTCGATTGCGGTAGAGCGGCCGCCACAGTCCGACCGAGCGTCGTGCCGATGGTCTCCGTCTTGAGGCGATCCTGAGTCGTGACATCAATGTGGTTGATATCACCACACGTGCCGTTGCCGAAGAGCAGGACGAAGTCCTTGCCCAGCGTTTCACGAAGAGTCTGCTCGACGTAATACGGGTAATCCGCGGCGTATTGCGTGCCGCCGAGGGTGTCCAGGTGCAGGGCGAAATTCACCAGGCCCGCCAGGGCCGCCTGGCCGTCGCGGAAAAGAACGATGCCGACTCCCGGATCAATCGGGCCGGCCGCTCGGACGATGTCGGGATTCAGGACGCCGGGATTGAAGCGGACGGTTCCATCCTTCATGTGGAACCGGCGATTGAAGGACAAACCCTGCTGCTGCGCCGCCGCAACCTCCGCCTGCACCGGGCGGACCTTGGCATCGGCTTCCTTGATCGCATCGACGATCCGCGAGACCAGTTGCGAGGGGTAGTCCACTTCTTCGCAGGGGTCTTTCCCATGCTGGGCGACAGCTTTCTCATGGAGATGATCCCTGAGGGCATCGCTGTACAAAGGCCCGGTGTGGCTGTGCGTCGCGGCCAGAAGGATGTTGTCCGCCGGGATGCCGATCTCTCGCTCGGCCTGCTCGCGAGCCCGTTTCGAGACCTCGGCGGACAGCCCGATGAGGTCACAGAACACCATCGCGGCCCGCGTGTCGCCCTGTCGCAGGACGAGGGCCTTCGCGTGCAGCGGGTTCAGGACGCCCGTGCTCAGGCGCTCGTTGAAGTAGCCGCACATGCGATAGCCCACCGGCGGCGTGATATCCGCTACCGCCACACCCGCCTGCAACGGCGCCACTGCAACCGTCTGCGATTCCATACGCGTCAGCCCCTCCAGAAACTCGCGAGTCTTGCGGGCCTCAGCCAGCGTGTGGGCGAGGTCGCCCGGCTCCAGGCACTCGACAACGAGAGACCCACTCTTGAAACCGCCCGCCTGGAGCTTAGTGAAGACCGCCGGGAAATCGACCAATCCCGTCCCTGGCGTCACATCGACATTCTTGGGCGGCTTGAAATCCTTGACGGACATCCCCATGACGAGTCCATTGACGCTGGGGGCATCGTCCACAGGATCGAGCTTGCCGTCGGAGTAGTAGAAGATGTTGCCGGGGTCGTACCAGATGCCGAAGTTCTTGTTCCCGACGAACTCGACGGTCTTACGGCACTGGGGACCGGTTGCGTTGAGCCCGCCGTGCGGCTTGACGCTGATCCCCATGCCCTTCTCAGCCGCGTAATCACAGCACTCTGCAATTGCCTTGTAGTACGGCTCATAGAGTTTCGGATCGCCGATGCCTCCCATGAGCAGATTCATCGTGCCGCAGGCGGCGCAATTGTCGATGAGCCTCTTGAGGCCTTCGATGCCGGCTTCCAGCGACGTCGCCACAGGAATGTCGCCCCCGTATACCGAGACGACCTTGAGGCCGCGTTTCTTGACCTCTTGCGCAACTTGCGACGCCTCTTCGGGTGTCGTGGAGACGGAGATCACCAGTCCCGACTTGGACTTCGTGGTCATCAAGCCGACGTACTCGTATCCCGCCTCAGCAATCGCATCCAGGGCCACGCGGTAATCGTACTGGGCCCACGGCCGCGTATAGCAGCCGATCTGATATGTGGAGCGTTGTGCGGCCTGCGCCGTGCGGGACGCACCGCTCGCGACCCAGGTCGCAAGGACCCCCGCCACCCCTGTCTTCACCGACCGATCCAGAAACTCCCGTCGTGTGACACGTCGTTGCGATGCCATCCTCGTCTCCCATCGTAAATAGTAAATGCGATCACCCTTCTCGGATCTCGCGTTTCTCGACGTCGTAGACCGTCCGCTTGCCGCTGTCGAACGACTGGACCGCCATCAGGCAGGCCACCGCGTGCTGATAGCCGGCGTCGATTGAGGCATTGGGCGTCTTGCGGGATCGCAGGCATTGCAGCCAGTCGAGGAAATGGTCCGGCATGGGCACGTCCTTCACCGGAACCTTGCCACGAATCTTGCCCGACCGTTTCGCGCCGCCCTCGGCGCTCAGGACGGGCGACGTCCAGGAGACCATGTCCAGGATGCCCTCGTCACCGAAGATCTTGAAGCTGTTGCCGGCGCCGTTGCCGCAGTTGGTGGAGTAGCTCACCATGAACCCCTCGGGATAAACCCAAAGGGCCTGCGAGTGGTCGGGACAGGTGAAGTGATGTTCGTCCTTGTAGGTAAACGTCCCGCCTAAGCAAACGCAACTGCTCGGGAACTTCGCGCCGGTGATGTAGTGCACGAGATCGATGAAGTGGCTGCCATAGCCGCAGACGGGACCGTCGGAGAACTCGCGGTAGCCGTACCAGCCGGAATACAGGACTGGATCGAACGGCCGCGTGGTTCGATCCCCAACGAATTCCTTCCAGTCCACATCTTCCGGTTTGACGTCCTTGATATAGGAGTACCAGTAAGGCCTCTCGTCATTGCGGCACTGCTCGATCCGCCCGACCGTGCCGAGAATCCCGGTCTTGTACAACTCGCGGCAGCCTGTGAAGCTGGGCAGGCTGCGGAGCTGCGTGCCGATCTGGACAACCGTCTTGGCCTTCTTCACCGCGTCGCAGGCCTGCCTGAGTCCCTCCATGTCCATCGCGAGCGGCTTCTCGCAGTAGGCGTCCTTACCTGCCTCGGCGGCCGCCTTCAAATGGGCCGTGTGCCTGTGGTCGGGCGACGCGATCATCACCGCGTCCACGTCCGCCAGGGCCACCACGTCGCGATACGAGACGAATTGGCGAGCCGGCCGGCCGTACCATTCGTTGGCCCGGGCCGAGGCCATCTCCCGCCGGACCCGCCAGGGATCACAGACCGCCGTGACTTCGACGTTCTGTTCCTTGTCGAACGGGTGGATTCCAGCCATGTGGGCATCGAGTCCCCGGCTGCCGCAGCCGATCTGCGCAATGGAGATCCGGTCGTTGGCGCCCGGGATCTTCGCATAGCTGGCCGCGGAGAACGCCAACGCGGCACTCGTGCCCGCTGTGGTCTTCAAGAACGTTCGACGAGAAAGAGAGTGAGCCATGACAGGTCCTCCTTCAGCATAGACGTGGTCAATCTGCATTTTGCTGTGATCCATGCACAGTTCATAAGGGAGGATTATAGCACACCCACGGTCAACCCGACAATCACACGTTCCCAAATGGTTCTCGCCAAGCACCGGCCCGCTCCCACTGACAATTCGACATGCCACAGCCCCTGGAACACATAGCGCCTCCCAATCTGGCGTCTTTCGAATCGCCTCGTGGTGAGATTCAATCGAGGAGTGCGTTTATCGCCTTCTGGATACCAGCGGGGAGTGACAGGTGAGGGAGGCCCGACATGTTTCATCGGGCCCTCCCGCCGTATATCACCGGCTTCGTCGCTCGGGTCGCTCGCCAGCGTTGCCCTATCCTCCGAGCCAGCAAGGGCCAATCTACCGCGAAGAACAACGTGCATCAAGTACTCAACCGGCATTCCCGAAGCGATGCACATATCAGACTCGTGACACTCTGTTCTCGCCTCTTTCGCTCCCGATGTAATTGACGTGCCCCATACACCTCAGTATGATCCTCTGCATGAGTTGGAGTGGCCTCCGGCAAGAAAACGCGAACGCGGTCTGCGGGAAGATCTTGAAGAAGGAACTCGGCGAAGAAGGAAGGACAAGACATGCCAACACATTAACTCGATTTCGACTACGGCGACAAGACTATCCAAGAATTCGTTCTTCTGTACGAGAATGATCAACTGAACCTTGAACCCGGTTTTCAACGTGATTCAGTCTGGACACTATCAGATCGGAAGAAACTGATCGAATCACTGCTGCAGAACTATCTCATCCCCTCGGTCTTCCTGTATCGGCAGGACGACAACGGGAGACTACGATACGATGTGATTGATGGCAAACAGCGTCTGGAAACAGTCCTCATGTTCCAGGGAGTGGGGCATTTCCGTGGGCGGCGATTTGGAGCCAAGCTGCGTCTGGGAATCGATGATGGGGTTGAAGAGTGGAACTGGCAGCGTCTGCAAAAACGTGGTTATGGGCACCGACTCATGGGTTATAAGTTCCAGACAGTCGAGGTGTCTGGCGATCTGGCGGATATCATCGATCTCTTTGTCCGGATCAATTCGACAGGAAAACGACTGACAGGCGCCGAGAAACGCCATGCAAGATTCTTCCGGTCCGATTTCCTGCAAAAGGCAAGCAAGCTGGCCGAGAAGAAATGCCATTTCTTCAGAGAGAACCGAATTCTCTCCGCTGGACAGATCAGTCGAATGAAACACGTCGAACTTGTTTGCGAACTCATGGCATCAATTCAAGCCAAGGGCCTGATCAACAAGAAGAAGGCTCTCGACGGCATCATTGGCGGCCAGAGCGTAGACCCTCGGAGGCTGCGAAAGGCTGTTCAGGAAACAACCCGAGTGCTCAACCTCGTAAAGAAGATGTTCCCCGACATCCGCTCGACACGATTTGCCAACTCGGCGGACTTCTACTCGCTGTTTGTGCTGGTCTGGGAGATGGATCAGGAGGGATTCATCTTGTCGGACACCAAGAGAAACAGGCAGGCACGGAGACTGCTGGTTTGGTTGTCTGACGGCGTTGGAATGGTCCGCCAACAGCAGCGCACGGTTGAAGGAGCAACCGAAGACCAGCGGCTCTTCGCCGATTACCTGCTCACTATCCAGGGCGACACAGACAGCCTCGCCACCAGACAGCGACGAGCAGAAATCCTCAAGAGGGTGTTCGGCGGACTGTTCGAGAAGAAGGACGAGCATCGCGGGTTTACCATTGAACAACGCAGACTGCTGTGGCACTCGGATGACCGCAAGCGGTGTCCCAGATGCCACAAGCCTTTGTCTTGGTCGAACTTCACCATTGACCACATCAAGCCCCATGCCCTCGGAGGAAGATCGGTCCTGTCAAATGCATCTCTGATGTGTCGGTCGTGCAATTCGAGAAAGGGGAAGAAGTGACGGCTGAAAATCGCCTTGGAGACTACGGGGAGTATGCACTCTGCGGAGCTTGCGTTTGCCGCACTCTGAATGCCGCCGGAGAAAGCCCCAATGGGCCACCTGGGGCATCCCTCACCATTCTCTCCCCGCTGGTATCCGCAAAGCGATAAACGCAACCATCGACCACGAAGGCAACTGGCGGGCGAGATACCCCAATGCTGTGGCAGGCATCTGTGCCGTCTTGGCCTCGTCCATGTTGGGTGGTGCTAATCCGTTGACCTTCGGGGGCCGAATAGACTACAATAGTGGGGTGACTTCTGAGGTTGTTGCTCAACGCCGGACGTGCCCGCAGGAGGGACCGCGAGCGGTCAGCGAGAGTTCTTGTGAGGAAGGATGAAGAATGTTCGAATCCGTCAGACTGGTGTTTGCCGCCTTGTTGACTGTCGTATTTGCCTCCCTTTCGGTCCGTTCTGTTTCCGCCGCTTCCCCCCTGGTCCTCAATGAGCTGATGGCCTCCAACGGGACGATCGTGCAGGACCCGCAGGGCCAGTACGACGACTGGATCGAGATCCACAACCCGTCGAGCGCACCGGTCAACGCCGCCGGCCTGTACCTGACCGACGATCCCGCGGTCCCCACCCGGTGGCAGATTCCACTGAACAGTCCGGCCCTCACAACGATCCCGGCGAGCGGATTTCTGCTGATCTGGGCCGACGGCGAGACGACCGCCTCCGGGCTTCACGCAGGCTTCAAGCTGAACGCCGACGGCGGCAGTCTCTACCTCTTCGACGCCGACGGCGTCACCCTGATCGACAGCGTCGAATTCGGCCGGCAGGTCCCCGACGTCTCCTGTGGCCGCGACCCCGACGCCACAGGCGACTGGGGCTTCCTGACCCTTCCCACGCCCGGAACGTCGAATGCGCCGGCGGCCTTGGGCGTGGTATCGGATATCGAGTTCAGCCAGAAACGAGGGTTCTACGACGCTTCGTTCGATCTGGCCCTGTCGTGCGACACGCCGGATGCGACGATCTACTACACCATCGACGGGAGCAAACCCTACCAGCCGGGCGGCCGCATGCCAACCGGGACCGAGTATACCAGGCCCATTCATGTCGCCAGGACAACCTGCCTGCGGGCCATCGCGGTGAAACCTGACTGGGTGCCGAGCCGCATGGAGACGCACACCTACATCTTCCTCCACAACGTCGCTGCACAGCCCCCCCAACCTCCCGGCTTCCCGACCACCTGGGGCAACCTGGCTGCGGACTATGCGATGGACGCGGCCGTCCTCTCGAATTCGCAGTACAACGAACAACTGAAGCCCGCTCTGCTGTCGCTGCCCTCGATGTCCCTCGTGATGGCGGTCGGCGACCTGTTCGACTCTTCAACGGGCATTTACGCCAACCCCGGCAACAGCGGGGTCTTCTGGGAAAGAGCCAGTTCGATTGAGCTGATCTACCCCGATGGCACGGAGGGCTTCCAGGCCAATTGCGGCGTCCGGATTCAGGGTGGCTATTTCCGGCAGCCTTCGGCGTGCAGAAAGCACTCGTTCCGCCTGCTCTTCAAGGGCGCCTACGGCCCCACGAAGCTGCGGTATCCCCTGTTCGGAGAAGACGCGGCCCAGGAGTTCGACACGATTGCCCTGCGGGCCGGCGCCAACGACGGTTACACCTGGAGTGGAAACGAGACGAACGCCCAGTTCACCCGAGACCAGTTCGTGCGAGACCTCCAGCACGACGCGGGCAATGCCTCCCCCCACGGCACATTCGTACACCTCTACGTCAACGGCCTGTACTGGGGACTCTATAACCCCTGCGAGCGGCCGGACGGGGCCTTCTCCAGTTCCTACTACGGCGGCGAGAAGGACGACTGGGACGTGTTCAAGCACAAGAACTTCACCCTGGACCAGGGGAATTCGACGGCCTTGAACCAGATGCTGTCGCTGTGCCAGCAGGCGTCCACATCCGTTGAAGCCCTGCAGAAACTCCAGGGCAAGAGTCTCGACGGCACGCCTGCGAGCGATTCCCCCTGCCTGCTGGACCTGGCCAACTACATCGACTACATGATCGTCAACATGTGGTCGGGCAACTGGGACTGGCCCTGGAACAACTACTGGCTGGCACGGGACCGGACCTCCGCCGGCACGGGCTTCAAGTTCTATTGCTGGGACGCAGAGGATGTCATGCTCACCTCGCGATCCCCGCTGAACATAGACAAGATCAGCAGTCCCGATTCCAGCGAGGTGGGCCGGCCTCACTCGCTCCTTAAAGGCAATGCGGAGTATCGATTGCTCTTCGCGGATCGCCTGCACCGCCTGTTCTTCAACGAGGGAATTCTCACCCCCGATCCGTTGATCGAACGTTATACCGCCATGGCGGGCGCCATCGAGCAGGCGATCATCCCGGAGGCGGCCCGCTGGGCCGACCAGAACGGAAGCAATGCCACACCGGCGAACTGGACCTCGATGCGAAACAGAATCCTCACCTCCTATCTTCCCCAGCGAACCGCCATCGTGCTCGCGCAGTTCCGCACCGCCGGGCTCTACCCAGCCATCGAGGCCCCCGGCTTTTACGTCAATGGCGTCCATCAGCACGGCGGTCATATCGTGTCCACCGACAGTCTCACCATGCAGCCCGCCGGCACGATCTACTACACCCTCGACGGCAACGATCCGAGAATCCCGGGATCGACTCCCGACGCCACCGACCAGACAACTCTCGTGGCGGAGAGCGCATCCAAGAAGGTTCTGGTTCCCACCGGGCAGATATCCGACGCCTGGAAAGGCGGTCAGGCGTTCGACGATTCCGCCTGGATCCGCGGCGCCGGCGGCGTCGGATTCGAACGGAGCACCGGGTTCGAGGACTACTTCGACATCAACGTCCAAAGCCAGATGTACAACACGAACTCCACCTGTTACATTCGCATCCCGTTCGGCATGAAGGCCGAGGATCTTGCCTCGTTCATGGGTCTCTCGCTGAACGTCCGCTGCGACGACGGGTTCATCGCCTACCTGAACGGGACCGAGATCGCGAGGAAGAACTTCACAGGCACTCCCGCCTGGAACTCTACCACTACCGGCAACGCCTCGAATCCCGATAACGCCGCTGTCGTGTTCGAGTCCTTCGACGTCACAGCCCATGTCATTGCGATGCAACAGGGCGAGAATATCCTGGCGGTCCAGGCAATGAACTCCTCGAACGCCAGCTCGGACTTCCTGTTCTCCGCGGAGCTGGTCGTGGTCAAGGAATCGACGGACCAGACCCCCTCCGGAATCTCCTCAACGGCCCTGCGGTACGACGGACCGATCACCCTGACCGAGAGCGCCTGCGTCAAGGCCAGGACCCTGAGCGGCACGACGTGGAGCGCCCTGAACGAGGCGGTCTTTGCCGTTGGGCCGGTGGCGGAAAGTCTGCGAATCAGCGAGATCATGTACCATCCGGCGGACGACCCGAACGCCGAGTACGTCGAGCTGACGAATGTCGGAGACGAGACGATCAACCTGAGCCTGGTCCGATTCACCAAGGGCATCGATTACACATTCCCGGGCTTCGAACTGCCGCCGGGCGGCTGCTGTCTCCTCGTGCGGGACATCGCCGCGTTTGAAGCCCGATACGGCAGCCAACTGCCCGTTCTGGGTCGGTACGCCGGCAGTCTGGACAACGCCGGCGAAAGGATCAAACTCGTCGATGCCGCCGGCCAGGTCATCGAGAGCTTTGAATACAACGACGGCTGGTTCGATCTGACCGACGGGTTGGGCTTCTCGCTCACGGTCCGAGACCCGCAGGCTTCCCTCGATCCGGGCGGCAAGAGCGCCTGGCGGCCCAGCGCCTACGCCGGAGGCTCGCCCGGCGAGGACGACGACGGCCAGGTGCCCGAGTTGGGCTCCGTGGTCATCAATGAGGTGCTGGCGAATCCTTCCGACGGCGGTTCCGACTGGATTGAACTGCACAACACGACCGCCCGCACGATCAGCATCGCGGACTGGTGCCTCAGCGATGACGCGGACAATCTGACCAAGTACCGAATCGGCGCGGGGACCAGTATCCCGGCGGGCGGATATGTCGTCTTCTACCAGGACCTGCACTTCGGGAACGCCGCGGACCCGGGCAGCAGCGAGTCATTCGGCTTGAGCAAGGACGGCGAAACGGTCTACCTGCACTCGGGCAACGAGGGCCAGATCACCGGCTACAGCGAACAGGAGAAGTTCGGCGTCTCCGAACCGGGCATTTCCACAGGCCGATGG
>JBDKRX010000034.1:0-3888 GCA_039683175.1 Phycisphaerales bacterium | reverse complement strand
TGTGCGACCGGTCGGTTCGCTGGTCGTCAGTCCAGGAGCCGTACCAGATGCGAAATCGCTGGGTCTGTGGATCGCGAAGGACGGTGAAGAAAGGCTGGAAGCAACGATCCTGGTCGCCTGTGATGAGCGGATTGGGCAGACTCGAATCCCGCTGGGGTCTGTTGACCACCCTGGCGACGTTCTCGCTTTGCCGGATCAGGGTATCGTCCAGGAGCAACTGCACGCCGTGACAGAGATAGGGCGCGTCAGCCGTAGTCTCCGGCTTGGCTTCAGCCGACGCAACGGTTGCGATCCGAACATCGAGGAAGGCGAGACTGGGAAGCCATAACAGCGCCGCCGCGAGTACGCAGTTTGAAAGGGTGGTTCGCATGATTTCAGATCCTCCATTTCAACACATCAGTGGCATTGTCGCGCATCATTTCCATCAGGGACGATTCTCTGACACCAGGGACCAGCCCTGAATCGTCCCTGGATCTGCCGGGCGTTGACGGATCCTATTCTTCTTCCAGATATCGCCTGTAATCCTCGTATAGCGCGACACTGGCCGGCCCGCCGGGCTGGCAGGTCATCTCCGGCGCGCTCATCATGCCGGGGAACTGGTAGTGCAGGATCGTCTCGAAGTTCGGGAAACGCCGGAAGTCGCCGATCAGCTCGTCGACCGGGCGAGGATGAAGTTCGACGCCATTTCTGAAAACGAATGTCTCCAAATCCAGCCAGAGATGGCACCCGGCTTCGTCGCACAACGACTGCAATAGTGTGGCGGCCTGCTCGCCGGTCAAGTCCCCCTCCGGCATGCGGTGGAACCCGAATGGCCCAAGGATGTCCACATGGGGCAGCAATTGGCGGTATGTTTCCTCCGCGCCGCGAAGACCATAAGGATTGGTCGCCAGGAGCACCGGCTTGTCCGGGGCGTACCGCTTGACATGGGAGGTGAAAGTCCTGAAGAAGTCGACGATCTCCCGACGCTGAAGTGCAGGGTCGCCGAAGCCGGGCATGTACAGGCCGCCGCCTTGCTCGTGGCTGAGATACCAGCCATAGAACGACGGATGGCGCCCGTAACGTCGCCAGAGTTCGTCCGCCACGTTCGTGCACCAGCGCAGCGAAGCCGGCGTGTAGTCGAAGAACGCATAGTTGCCGACCCCCGGCATCACGTGCATGCCCAGTTTATCGGCCTCGTCCAGGATCGTCTCCAGCGGGTCGGTCGAAGCGATGGGCATGCGGGCGGGATAGAGTTCGGAAGGATAATACGCTTTGCCCGGATAGGTTTCGGGAGTGAAGCTGTGCTTGGTGCGATGAGTGAAGTTCTGGAACATCATCGTGATAACCAGCAGATTCTGCTCGGTAGCGTGCATTGCGCGGACCAGCTCGCGCCAATTCCCGTCGGTCATTTTGCCCAATTCGGCGTTGAAGGGTCTTCCTTCCTGCTCGTCATGGTGATAGAGGTCCACCCAGGCGCCCCCGAGCCGGCGAGTGGAGCGGACATCCGATGGGATAATCTCGATGCGACGCTCCATTCGCAGCGTCACATCGCCCGACCGCGCCGTCATGATGACGCAGTGTCGGCCCGCGTGCCCCTGGGTGGGCCAGCGGAAGCCGAGGCCTGCGGCCGACTGAGGGTCTATGGTGAGAGCCGCCTGATGCAGACGCTGCTTGGGGTTCTCTTCATCGAGATACAGCACGGCCTCAAACGTCTGCGTTGCGGCAACCTCATTCCGCACCGATCCGCGGATATCCAGCTCGATCCGGTCCGTGACCGGCGAGGGCGGGATCAGCGTCAGGCTGATCCCTGGTTTGGGTGTGCGGATCCCGGTGAGACATTGAACCACCTGATCCGGCAACGTCTCGTGTCCCAGGCGGTCGAAGTCCGTCGCGATGCCGGCTTCCGTGACCAGATCCCAAAGCGAGGTCCGAATCTGTCGCATGCCCAGGACGGACACCATCCAGCCCTGGGTCCAGGCGCCTTCGACCGCCCGGGCGCCCCAGCCGGCGTCGGCGTTGCCGGCCCACGCTTCCCGTCGCTTGAAATCGAATGCGCGGAACCAGCCGCCATCGAGGGAAGGCTGCGCGTCCGAGCGGGTCTGGATACGGCATGGGAACTCAGTAGTCTCCGGCTTGGCCGAGGCCAACCCGGCGGCTGTGATCCGAGCATCGAGGTAGGCGAGACTGGGAAGCCATAACAGCGCCGCGGCAAGTACGCAGTGTGAAAGGGTGGTTCGCATGATTTCAGATCCTCCATGCTCTCCTGTATATGCGGCAGAGGATATCCCCATCTGTCGGATACGTCAATAATGCACTCAAGAACAACCGGGCTTCATCCGGCTTGCGACGGAACATTTCAAACTTCACACTTCAAACATCAAACTTCAAGAGACTCAGAACAATCAGGCTGGAATCCACGCTTGAATCGCGGTCACGGGCCGGGTAGAATCGGGCGCGTATGATTTGCGCAGCACACAGCAGTGTTCGTATCGTGAACGCGGACGCACCTTCCCTGATGACACAATCCAAAGGAGGCACAAGATGACACACATCACGCGCAGGCAGTTTGTGAAGGGGTCGCTCGCGGCGGGGCTCGGCATGGCGGTGGCCGGCCCGGTATCGCGAGTGCGAGGCGCCAACGATGAGATTCGCGTGGCGGTCGTCGGGATCAACGGTCGCGGCGGGTCGCACATCAGCGAGTTCGAGGAGATGGAGGGTGTGCGAGTCGCGGCGTTTTGCGACGTGGATCGCAAGGTCCTGGACGACAAGGCCGCCGCGTTCGAGAAGAAGTACGGCCACCCGGTGGACAAATATGTCGATATCCGCAGGCTGCTCGAAGACAAGAACATCGACGCGATCTCCATCGCCACGCCGAACCATTGGCACTCGCTCGGCACGATCTGGGCCTGCCAGGCGGGCAAGGATGTGTACGTCGAAAAGCCGTGCAGCCACAATGTTTTTGAGGGTCGCAAGTGCGTAGAGGCCGCCCGCAAGTATGGCCGGATCGTCCAGCATGGTACGCAGAGCCGGTCCAGCAAGAGTTGGGCCCGCCAGGTCGCGGCCGTCGCCAGCGGCAAGTACGGCAAGCTGCTGGTCTCGAAGGGCGCGGCCTCCAAGAACGGATCGGGCCGGTGGAGCATTGGCTTCAAGCCGGTCCAAGAGCCGCCGGAGAATCTGGACTACAACCTCTGGCTCGGCCCCGCGCAGGAGCAGCCATATCACGAGAATCTGGTGCACTATAATTGGCATTGGTTCTGGGAATTCGGGAACGGTGAAATCGGCAACCAGGGGGTTCACCAGATGGACATCGCCCGCTGGGCGATTCCCGGCTCGACCCTGCCCAAGAGCGTGATCAGCATGGGCGGCCGCTGGGTGAACTCGACCGAGGGACATCCGCCGTTCACCGACCAGGCCCAGACGCCCAATTGCCAGTTGACGATCATGGATTTCGGCGGGCCGCTGCTGGTGTTCGAGGTGATCGGTCTGGTTGATCGGGCGGGCGCCGACGGGAAGAAGTATCCGACCAACGTGGGCAACGAGTTCTACCTGGAGGCGGGGGTAATCCGGGGCGGCAAGTTCTATCCGAAGGACTCGGACACTGCCGAAGAGCTGGCGGTTCCCGATGTCGAGATGGATACCGACCATTTCGGGAACTTCATTCGTGCCATGCGCAGCCGCAAGGTCGCGGACCTCAACGCCGATATCGAAACGGCGCATCTGTCCGCGGCCTGCTGTCACTTGGGCAACATCTCCTATCGTCTCGGCGAGCAGGTATCGGGCGCGACCAGGCCCGACGTGCTGGACAAGCACGAGGAAATCGCCAAGTCCTGGGACCGGGTCCGGACGACCGTGAAAGGCGCCATCGATCTCGACGTCGCCAAGAACACGTACCAACTCGGACCCATGCTC
>JBDKRX010000033.1:0-8992 GCA_039683175.1 Phycisphaerales bacterium | reverse complement strand
CGAGAAAGCCCTGATGCAGGTCGGCGACTCGGGCACGCAGGTATGGTTCGAGCCTGTGAAGCTCCGGATCGTGTCCGGCGACGATCCGTCGCAGCGGCTCGAAGTCATGCCTCGCCTCCTGGCCTATGGGAACGACCGCCAATACGCGATGCTGACGACGATGAAGGCACGTGCCGGTACGATCCAGGTTGGCGGGGACAAATTCAACGTCGTGGTGGGTCACAGTCGCTGCACGCCGGGCTGGTTTGACCACCCCGAAACAGGCCTCTATCTTTTTGAGGCGAGCGGGCCGAGTAATGAGCCTGTCTCGTTGTGGTATGGGGGCGACCGGCTCGCGGCCATGCACCGATCCGGCGATACGTATTACCGCTTCTCCGCGACGCCGAGCGGGGACAAGCTCTTCGTCTGGCCCTATCAGGGACCTTTCGGCGTCCTGGAGATCAAGGCGGGCGAGCGCAACGTCCAGAGGGTCTCCTTGAGCGGCTCTCTGGGCTCGAAAGACGCAACCGTGAGCCTGACGGAGACCCTGGGAGGACGGAGCACATCGCCCTCGAATTCCTTTCGCCTGCCCGTGGGAGACTACGTTCCTCAGTTCATGAATTTCACGTACGACTCGCTGAATTGTCTGATCCTGCGCAACAACCATGCGGATGGTCTGCCCGGCGGGCGCTCGCAGGAAGGGCCTGCGGTCTACTCGATCCGGATTCGCGAGGACAAACCCTTCGCGCTCGACTTCTCGGGCAAACCGCAGGTCTTGTTCGCTTCGCCCGGCAGGAACCACCGTCTCAAGCCGGGCGCCGAACTGCAGGTGAAGGCGGTACTGATCGATCCGTCGCTCGACATCATGTTCCGCTCTGTCGGGGCAGGCGAGCGACTGGACCCGAAAGTCGTCATCAAACGATCCAACGGCGAGATTGTCGCCGAGGGCGTGATGCCCTTTGGCTGAGACAGCACCTGCGGGTACTCGTGGCGAGTACCGGAAGATTTCCAGATCGACGGCAACGAAGAAACGCTCACCATTGCCGTGACATATGATACTCGGCAACTGTACGGCACGGTGACCGGCCGGCGCGAGGTTGTCGTCTCTCGATAACGACCGAGCGCCAATGTAGGAAGAATCGCCATGCGTTTGCCCCGAGGGCTCGTTGTGGTCGCCGTCTGTCTCGCCCTTACGGCAGACGCGCGGGCGGAGCGCGACACTAGCGGCGAGCGGACGTTTGAGCTGCAGGAAGTGTCGGTCTTCGACGCGCCGGGGGGGCTGCATCCGCTGCTGGCCTCGGGCCAATCCGTCCTGTGCACGCAATCCCCCGATCCCAGCATTCATTGCTACCCGTCCTTCGTCTCGCAGGCCGTGCTCTACGGGACCATCGAGATGCCGCGAGGATTTCTCGTACCCGAACGAGGTCAGGTTCACGCCTTCGCGCTCGACGAGTCTGCGGGCGCCGGGACCGGATACGACCGGCTGTACTTCGACCTGAACTGCAATGGTGATCTCACGGACGATCCGCCCTTGGCAAAGCTGCCGGCGCCGCCGGAGGGCGCGATGCTGAAGGACAATTCGATCCGGCGTCAGACGTGTTTCGAGTCCGTACGTGTGCCCCTGCCCTACGGAGAGCAGGGCACGCGGGCCATGGAGCTCATGCCGCGTTTGACGGTGGGCGAGCAGGCCAAAACGCGCCTGGTGTTCGTGACCACGATGGCCAGAAAGGGACGCGTGGACATCGCCGGCCGCACGTACGAGGCCTGGCTCGGGCACAGCCGGTGTGTCGCGGGCTGGTTCGACCGCCCCTCGACGGCCCTATGCCTGATCGTCGATGGGAATTACGACGTGCCCAAGGGTTGGATGGCCTATCAGCTCTGTACCCTGCGCCGGATCGGAGAAACCTACTACAGCTTCTCAGCGACGCCGGCCGGCGACCGGTTGACGGCCCGCCCGTACACGGGGGAACTCGGCACGTTCCAGGTACAACCTGCAGGTCATAACGTCCGAAGTGCGCGCGTCAGCGGCATGCTGGCCTCCGACCGTGTGATCGTCGCCGTCGGGGGACCGCCCGTCGAACCCTACGGGAACCTGCGTCCTGCTTCTCATTGCCGCGTGCCCGTCGGCGACTACTGGGGCTGCCTCGATATCTGGCTGGACGATCTGTACGCGAACGTCATGCCGACCACTCATGCGGACGGAGGACTGAGGGCAAGGCTGCGCGCATCCCACGGGCGCGGCATTCAGATTCGTGCGGACAAGCCCTTCGTATTCGACTTCTCGAACAGGCCGCAAGTCCTGTTTGTCAGTCCGAGCGTCGGGGAGCGGATCTCGGTCGGAGAGGAGCTTTTGGTCTACGCTGTCCTGACGGACCCGGCGCTTGACCTCATGTTCATCGACATCGCGCGCGTCCGAAGAGACTGTTTCTCTTCCGAGGTGTTCTGGCACAGAGACTATCGTCTCGCCCGTCCGGCGGTCGCCGCCGGCGTACTCGTCTCGATCTCCCTGTGGGGAGTCTGCGCGGTCTTTCGCGCGAAGCGCCGCGGAATGATCCGGGTCGCCTGCGCAGCGACGATTCTGGCAGCGGCAGGGCTGCTCGCCTTTGCCCTGTCGCTGCGAGAGCGGTCCCTCGCCGAAGCGGAGTATGACTCCGTCTCGCCCCTCGTGACGATTGCCCGCTCAAACGGCGAGATTGTCGCGCAGGGTTCGATGCCCTTCTATTGAAGCGGCACCCTCGGGTACTCGTGGCGAGTGCCGCAAGACCTGACGCTCGACGGCGACGAAGAAACCTTCACAATCACCGTCGCCTATGATACGCTGCAACTCTACGGCACGGTGACTACCTCGCGTGAGTTCACCGTGTACAAGGACTGAACGAGAAATATTTGGGAGGCCGATGAGCACGATGCTCTCGATGGTTGTGTGCCTTGTCACGGGTCTGTCTGTCGCGCTTGGCGGAGCTGTGCCGGATCGGGACTTGGCGGTCTTCGAATTGCGCGAGGTCGCGGGATTCGATGTCGGATATGGGCATCATTGCCAGTGCGAGGACCAGGCCGATCCGAATGTGACCTATCCTGCGTTCTCCTCAGCCAAGCCCCTCTACAGCTTCGCGCGGATCGACATGGAGTTCGGCAACTATTCTTCCGGCGTCCTCTATCAGCTTGCGATGGACGAGTCCGGCGGGACGGGTACGGGCTACGATCGGCTCTACATCGACCTCGACCGCGACGGGGATCTGGCCGAGGAAACACCGTTGACGCCCATGATAGACCCGCCCGACGCGGCACAGCGCAAAGCGGACTGGATCGCCCAGCAGGTGTGTTTTGGCTTCGTTGACCTGTCGGGCGAGGGTTCCGGGTCGGTGCAGGTCCTTCCCCGTCTGACCGTCAGCAAGGAAGGATACGTCCGCCTGGCCCTGATCCCCACGCAAGCCCGCCGCGGCGAGATCGAGATCGCCGGCCGGCGATTCGACGTTGTCCTGGGCAATGCCTATCCCGTCGGCACGCGGTGGGACAGGCCGGCGACCCTCCTGACGTTGACGTCTCAGACCGGCCCACAGTTGAGCGGCTATTGGTCCTTCAGGGATCGGCTCATGGCCATGCACAAGATCGGAGGGACCTATTGGCTCCTGTCCGCGACGCCCGCCGGGGACCAACTCCTTGTGGAGCCATACCGGGGGGATTTCGGGACATTTGCCCTGGGTTCCGCCAGGCGATTCGCGTGGAGCAAGGGACTCGGAGGGACGCTGCTGGCACAAGACAGGGCCGTACTGGTGGGGAAGGAGTCTGCGAACGGTGAATTTGAACCGGCGCAGACCTGCGAGCTTCCGGTCGGCGACTACGCCCCGGAGGATCTGTCTGTCTACTATGGGCCCCTGTATGTCTCCATGTCCGGCAATCCCCATGCGGACGGCAAACCCCTCGGGAGGGGACCGCGGGCTTACCCCTTGCAGATCCGCAAGGACGCGCCGTGTATTCTCGATTTCTCCGATCGGGCCGAGATTCTGTTTGCGTGGCCGCCCAAGGGGATGCGGATCAAGCCGGGCGATGAACTCACCGTCAATGTGGTCCTCGTGGATCCCAAGCTTGATGTCGCGATTGCAGGCCTTCGCAGGCTGCCGCTGGAGCAATTGCCGTCATATGTGAAAGCCACGCTCGGGGCCATCGTTGTGATCCCGCTGCTCGCGTGGCTGCTGGTCGGCAGGGGGGGCCGGCGACATCGTTTCCTGCCGATGCTTTCGCTGGTGGGACTCGTTCTCCTGGCGGGCGGCATGGGCGCGTTGCACCTCGTGAACGGGATGCTGCACCCCAGGGGCGAAGGCCTGAGGGGATACCATGAGCTGGATCCCGAGGTGGCCGTCTATCGGGCGAACGGGGAGATGGTTCCCGGGAGCGCCATGCCCGCCGACCACAGGTATTCGTGGCGGGTGCCGGGAGATTTGCAGCTTGGCGGTGACGAGGAAATCTTCACGATCAAGGTAGTATATGAAACATACGAGCTTTATGGTACAGTGACCGGGACCAGGGAATTCACGATCTCAAAGAACGAGTGAATGGGGCGGTTCTATGGAGGAACTGAAGACGGCAAGGCATAACTCCATTGCGTCGATCGTCTCGATTCTGGTCCTTGCCCATATGCCACCAGCCGCGACGCACGGGGGGCAGGAGAATGTCGGCGAGCTTCGCATCGAGGGGCAGGGGATCGAGCAACTGGTCCTCACCGATGCACAAGGGCAACAGAGAACGTTTGACAACCCCGGCCCAGTGGTGACTCTGCCGTCCGGCGAGTATTCTGTGCAGTCGATCACCCTTCAGGGGGGCCACTCCTGTTCGTATTCGCAGATTCCCGACAACCTTCGCATTGTCACAGATGCGAATGCCCCCGCGACGCTGAAGGCGGGGGCCCCCCTGCAGCAGGTGATAAAGGCCGAACGTAAGGGCTCGGTGCTGATCCTGAATTATGAACTGGTCGGCCAAGGCGGCGAACGGTACGCAATCAGCCGGAATCAGGATTCCGGAACTCCCATGTTCACCGTGTACCGAGGCGATAGGAAGGTGGCCTCGGGCGAATTCGAGTTTGGCTGAGGCGGCGCCTGCTCGTACTCGTGGCGAGTACCTCTTCGAGCGTCCGGCCGGTTGAGAGTTGTCCCTTCTTGTGATTTGGGTTCGCTGGCCCCCGGTGAAGGCGAGCCGGTCGTCTATACCTGGCGATGGTGCTACAGTGTCACTGGCCTGGGTTTGTTGGTCGTCCTGTTCCTGGCGACGGTTGTGCCCAAAGCCAATCGCACGCCGAAGGTTCTGCTGATCCTCGCGCCGCTGGCGGTTGTGCTCGCAGGCTGGTTCGTCTTCGCATCCATGATGGGAGGGACCTCGTCGGATCGGGCGATGTTCGACGTCATGATCCTTACACTTGCAGTCGGGTCGGCAACGCTGTGGCTGCTGGCCCATCGCCTGGCTCTCGGCGCGTGGTACAAGAGGCTCTTGGCCGCGATGGGGATCGGCCTGGGCGTTGCGCTCGTCGGAGGGCTGTGGTTTGGCTTCGGGGCCGATGAAACGATCGACGCCATGGTGCTCAGCGGTGTCATGATGATTGCGATGGTCTTGGGATATGCGCTGGCTGTCCGAGGATACCGCTCGCGCCTCGCGTGGCGATTCCTCCTGTTCCAGGCGGCTGGGAACGTTGTCGCCTGTCTCGCAGGCGCGCTGGTGTGCGTGTTCGTTCTGATGTTCATCGTCGCCAACGGAGTGGGCAGTATCCACATATTCCTGATGGCTGCCGTCGTGGGTGGTCTCATTACCGGAGGCATCGTGTTTCTGGTCTCGCTGCCGTTCGCGATCCTGGGCCTGTACAGTCCGTTCTTTCGGCAGCGTCTGATCCTGTGCACGCCGTCGCGGCCCGCGGCAGAGGTAGACAATCTCTGACCTGTAGACTTGAGCGCCGACAGCAGGCTCGATATCCTTGCCGAGGGTGAGAGTGCCGGTGTGCCGGCCGTCTTGCCCGATGGCGCAGGACTGGGGACTTTCTTGACGGAGGCACATCCGAATGGCTCAGGATTTCAACAGACGCGATTTTCTCAGATCGGTGGGGGCCGGGGCCGTGACGGCCGGTCTCGCGGGGTGCGCCCGGCTGGCGAGTCGGCCCGAGGCGAAGGCGCCGGTCGAGAAGCCCAACATCATCCTCATCCTCGCGGACGACCTGGGCTATGGCGATCTTGGCTGCTACGGCCAGAGACTGATCGAGACACCCTCCATCGACCGGATGGCCGCCGAGGGGATGCGATTCACGGACCACTACGCGGGCAGCACGGTGTGCGCCCCCTCGCGATGCTCCCTCATGACCGGCCTGCACACGGGACACGCGTACGTTCGCGGCAACAGGGAGATTCAGCCGATGGGCCAGTTGCCGCTGCCCACAGACATGGAGACCCTGCCCAGGATGCTCAAGCGAGCAGGCTACAAGACCGCCCTGATCGGCAAGTGGGGACTGGGCGGGCCCGGCAGCACAGGCACGCCGAACAACCAGGGATTCGACTACTTCTTCGGCTATTTGTGCCAGCGTCACGCCCACAATTATTACCCGGAGTTCCTCTTCCGAAATGAGGATCGCGTCGGGCTCAAGAACAAGGTCCCGAACGCCCGGGAGGACGGCTCGGGAGTCGCCACGGAGAAAGTCGAATACTCCTATGACCTCATGGAGACCGAAGCGCTCCAGTTCGTCACGGACCACAAGGACGGCCCGTTCTTCCTGTACTTCGCCGTGACGCTGCCGCATGCGAACAACGAGGCCGGCAAGAACGGCATGGAGGTCCCCGACTACGGGATCTACGCTCAGAAAGACTGGCCGCAGTCGGAGAAGGGCCGAGCGGCGATGATCTCCCGGCTGGATCGCGGCGTCGGCCGCATCCTGAAGCGGGTCCGGAACCTCGGCATCGACGGGAACACCGTCGTCTTCTTCGCCAGCGACAACGGCCCCCATCGCGAAGGGGGTTCCGACCCGAATTTCTTCAACAGCGCCGGTCCGCTGCGAGGCGCGAAGCGCGACTTGTACGAGGGAGGCATCCGCGCGCCGCTGATCGCCCATTGGCCCGGGCGGATCGAGGCGGGTTCCATCACCAACCACGTCTCCGCGTTCTGGGATTTCCTGCCGACCTGCGCCGTCCTGGCCGGCGGCGGGGCCCGCGAGAACACCGACGGCCTGTCCCTCGTCCCGACGCTGTTGGGCACGCCGCGAAAGCAGAAGCAGCACGAGTATCTATACTGGGAATTCCACGAGCGAGGCTCGGCCCAGGCCGTGCGATTCGGGCGATGGAAAGCGGTCCTTCTTCCCGGTGGCACTCTCGAACTCTACGATCTCGAAACCGACCTCGGCGAGACGACCGACATAGCCGCCGATCGCCCGCAGGAAGTCGCAAAGACCCGGGACTACCTGGTCCAGGCGCGAACCGAGTCCGAGTTCTGGCCGCTCGACCGATAGGGGGTATTCGATGGATCACGCATTCCTCAGATGCCGCCGGAACGCAGAATGCGCGAACATGTGGATTGACAAAGACGGCAAGAACGGTATAATTATATCTGTTTCATAACCATGGAGGAGTCGACGCGTTGTTTGCAGTGATGGTCTCGTAGTACGCAGGGGAAGGGCGGGGCTACGCAATACGCGCCCTGTCAGTGTTGGAGCGACGAGGTTCTCACGAAACGCCGACCCGAGAGGGATCTCGCACTCGTATTGCCGCGACAAACGCGGGCGATGGCTGCCGCTCTGCGCGTGACCAGCGCCTGTGACGGCCAAACCCAGGGCAGAAAGGAGACGTACGGATGAGTGCACAATGCGCCCGCGAACGCAAGCAGCATTTCCCGCGTCCTCCCCCCAACCTCTCGCGAGATCCGTGCTCAATCGTATTCAATCGCGCACGGAAGGCGTTCGCGCACGCCTGCGGGTGGGACCAGAACAGACAATCGAGAGCATCAAGTTAGTTGGGAGGAGACTGGGATGAAGAGTACGTGGATTGGAATGGTCATCTGTCTGACCGTATTGGGTGCGGCGGGCACGTCGTTCGGCGTGGTCATTGACTTCGCCGGCGGCACGGCTACCCTGTCGGACGCCAGCACCGTCACCACGACCAATACGGGCCTTTGGCAAGACATAGTGGACTACTACACGGAAGACGGGATGACCGTGGATTTCATCGGAGCTTTCGGAACGATTGGCGACTACTACAGCATCAACGGCCTGGGGCCTTACAACAACAGCGTGATCCACGCACATTGGCAGTCGGGCATGACGTCGATCGTCTTCGCGAAGGCGGACGGCTCGACCTTTGACCTGAACTACGTGGATATCACCTCCAACTGCGTCACCGGCGGCAGCCAGGCCGACGGCACGGAGCGGTCGTTCATCACGACCTCGGGCGGCTATTCCATGTTGTTGCCGTCGTCGGACTGGGGCTTCGATTTCGACTACTATGGCGAGGTCGGCGATGGAGTGGCCCGACTGTGGCTCGACGACAACTTCGACGGGATTACGTCTTTCACGATCACGTCGGAGAACGCCTACTGCTTCGGCATGGACAATTTCTACATCGATGAGCCGGCCCCTCCGGCCGTTCCAGTGCCCGGCAGTCTGCTGCTCACCGGGATCGGACTGGCGGCTCTGGCCAGGAAGCGCCGCACGGCATAACGAACACGAATCACTTCACAGACGATCCAGGGGCAGGGCCATGATGAGCCTGCCCCTTATCGTTTCACCCCGATGAAGCGGGGAGGGGACGATGTCTGACGCCCTTGCCTGGGATCGGAAACGGAGCAGCCAGTCGGGCCATCGCTGTAACTCCATTTCACGGAGGCAGTTACGCCGCTCCTTGTCCGTGTTCTCCGGGCCTCTGTGGCGAAGGTGTATTTTGATAGAGATGTGTGTTGACAGCTATCTAACCACTGTTTACTATTGACCCAACGTCGTGCCCCAAGACCGGCGGCGTGGCGACGCCGGGCGAACGGCTGGAAAAACGGAAGGGAG
>JBDKRX010000032.1:0-56016 GCA_039683175.1 Phycisphaerales bacterium | reverse complement strand
CGCGTTACGCCCACGGGCCAGCGAATCATGACAGCCGCCCTGAAGCTTCGTGATGCGGACATCACAAAGTTGGCTGCATGAAAATGCTTGCCAAGAAAACAAGATGTGAAGACTTTGCTATGCAGGGATCTGGAAACGAGGACTGCATGAAGATGGCCGATGAGAGCCGAGTGGACCGCCGAAGATTGGAGCTTGGGCTGGTTGCAGTCGTCTTCCTGGGGCTTCTCGTCTACGCGTGGAGAGGAATCCAATCGCACCTGTTGTACTACGGTTTCGGCGTGTTCACCGCCTGTCCGGTCTTCTCCTGGGAAGGCCCATTCCTGCAAACCATGTTCAGCGCTCCCGGCGGGGTACTGAACGCGCTGGCCGCGTTGCTGACGCAGACGTATCGCAGCTCATCGCTGGGCGCCCTAGTGATCGTCGCGGTGCTGGGTGCGCTGTTTGCCGGCATGCGGCGCCTGTTGCACTCGATCCAGGCCAACAAGCTCCGGGATCTGGCCTGGGTCCCGGTGATCGTCGCCTTGGTGATCTACGGTCGCTGCGATGATCCGCTGGCGGTGCTCCTGGCCATGAATCTGTCGGTCTGGATGGCGGTCCTCTACCACTCGATTGCGATCAAGACGCTGGCAACGCGGGTGGGAGTGCTCCTGGCTCTGTTCGCGGCGATGTACTATCTGCTTGGCGGATCGGCTTTCATCTTCGCCTGCATTGTGTGCCTGACTGAACTCCTATGGTATCGAAGGGCAACTGTTGCGCTGATTCAGGCCGTCCTCGCCTGCGGCGGGACCCTCCTCTTGGGCAGATTGGTTTTCGACCTCCCGCCTCGGGCTGCCTACACCGTCGGCACGTTCTGGGATTTGGCCCACAGGCACGAGTTCTCCACCCTGTCGAACGTGCTGACCATAGCTCTGCACGCCTTCCTTCCGGGTGTGATTCTGCTATCTTCCCTGGGTCGGATCCTGCTGCCATCGGGGAAGGGCGCGAAACGTGCCAGAAATGACGGGCAGGCCGGTCGATGGAGAGCCGACGGCCGTCTGGGGATCGGCGTGCGGATCCTCGCGGTGGTCTTGACGGCTTCGCTGTGCATGGTGTTCTCGCGGAATCACATCCGTGACGAGCGAATGTTGAACTACCATGCCCGCCAAAGGGACTGGGACCGCGTAATTGCCCTGGCGCATCGCATGCGAGGCCGGCGGGCCTTCACGCGTTCCGGCGTCTTTGACATCAATCGCGCCCTGGCTCACCAGGGGCTTCTGGGCGAGGAGTTGTGCGCCTATCCCCAGGACGAGACCAGGACGCTGTTCCTGAGTTTCGACGATATGACGGGCCGTCTTCAGCATGCCAAGCTGCTCGAACTGTACCTGGACCTGGGCTGTCCGAACGCCGCAGAGAAGAATGCCTACGAGTTGCTGGACAATGAGGGACCTTCCCCATACGTGCTGGAGAGGCTGGTCAGAATTCACCTCGCCAAAGGGCAATACGAGTCCGCCGGGATCGCCTTCCGGGCCATGAGGAAGTATGTGGGCTGCCGAGAGTACGTACGCAAATGGGAGGATATCATCACTGATCCCACCCGGGCCGAGGGCAACCCGCTAATCCATACCTGGCGTCAGGCGAAGGGAAGTGTGGACTACGCGGTCGGAGGGATCGCCTTCGAATCGATGTTGAAAAGGCTGTTGCAGGATACCCCGGATCATCGTGTGGCATTCGAATACCTCATGGCATACTATCTCCTGAAACACCAGCGAGCCGAGCTTGTGGGCTGTCTGCCTCTGCTGGGACCGCTGGGGTACAAGGAGCTTCCTCGTCATTATGCCGAGGCCGTGCTGGTGCATTCCCTGGAAACCAAAACGCCCGTGGATGCCCGGGGGTGGACCATTCCGGCGGATGTGCAGAGCCAGTTTCGCGAAACCGCCGACGTTGTGAAGAATGCGAGAGGGGACAATCAGGCTGTATTCGACACATTGGCGCCGAAATACGGCGATACCTACACATTCTACAGCATGTTTAACGTGTGCGGGGTGAAGTGAAAAGATGGCCGGCCACAGACTCGACGGAAGACGGTATTATGCCGGGCACATTGCGTTGTGCGGGACACACGCTGTGGCGTAACGCGTTGTATGGCAATATCTTACGAGATAAGCGAGGGTGATTGCTCAGTTTGATCGGGTACGGCCGTTGCCGGCTTCGTTTCCGCTGTGGACCCCGCGGAGGAATCCCCCTCCAGATTACGTTGTTTGCGTATCTCAAGCCCCTCGTTCTCGGTACCGATAGAGGAAGGAGGCGTGTCACCACAATCTTGTTGCAGCCGCCATAGCGATATGCTATAAATGATGTTATCGGCTGCGAGGATTCCCACTGGCATGCCGGAGTCATAGCAAAGTAGCAACTCTATATCATATGAAGCATGGTATCTCGCGGTTTGTCTTTCGGCTGGAGCCTTCAGCCCCCAGCCGGGAGTCGAGCGGCGCGGGAGCGTGGACGAGAAGGGTAGAAGCACAATCGACATCATGCCTCATGTACAACCTGAGGCCGATGGCAGTGCTGTGTGGCTTCTTCGGGAAAGGAGGTGTCTGCCGAGCAGCAAGAGAGTGAATGATTCCGTATAGGAGAAGTGTGGTCTGGTTCCAAGTTAACCGTGGAGGACATAGAAAATGAAAAGGCGTATTTGGACAACACTGCTGATCGGTCTGACGCTGACATCGGTGGCTTCGGCGACGATGATGCGGCAGGAGTGGTGGGACGACGTTGCCCTCAGCCGGCAGGCCATCATCGATCTGCTCGTCGATCTCGTCAATCCGGTGCCTGTGCCGGACTTGGAAGAGGTTCAAGCCGCTTCGGAGTTCAGTGGCGCCCGGGATAACTACGTGGCCAAGTTCTACGGGTGGGTCACCGTCCCCGAGACCGGTACGTACCAGTTTCATTATGCTTGCGACGATTACGGCATGCTGTACGTCAGCCAGGATGCGAAGATGGCCAATGCCGTCGAGGTTGCGTACGTCGATGGCTGGTGCGCCGTGGACGAATGGAACAAGTACACCACCCAGCACTCGGTAGCCATGGAGTTGAAGAAGGGTCAGACCATGGCCGTCATGGCCTTCTTCATGGAAGACGGCGGCGGCGACAACATGGACCTCGGTTGGACGGGTCCCGGCCTGAGCAGCGATATCACCAATCCGACCTATCTGACCGATTACATCACGCACATCGCGCCGGACCCGTCCAGGGCCAAGGGCCCGGTTCCGGAGATTGACGCAGAGGATGTGCCGCTGGACGCCATGGTGAGTTGGACGATTGGGGAGTCGGCCGCGACGCATGATGTCTACATCGGCACGGTCTTCGACGACGTCAATGACGCCAGCCGAGACGATCCACGGGGTTTGCTCCTCAGCCAGAGTCAGGCGGATGCAACGTTTGATCTGGAAGGCGTGACCGAATTCGGACAGACCTACTACTGGCGGATCGACGAGGTCAATGGGGCCCCCGATTACACCATCTTCAAGGGCAAGGTCTGGACCTTCACCGCCGAGCCGTTCGCCTATCCGATCACGAACGTGACGGCCGCGGCGTCCTCTCAGCAGCCCGCCTCGCCTGCGAGCAATACGATCAACGGCTCCGGCCTCGACGAGTTCGATCAGCACTCCGTCGAGTTGAAGCAGATGTGGGTCACGCCCGGCGGCCTGCCGGCCTGGATCCAGTACACCTTCGACAAGGAGTACAAGCTGTACGAACTGTGGGTCTGGAACGCCAACTCGGAGCTCGAGTCGTTCATGGGCTTCGGCGCCAAGGGCGTCACGATCGAGTACTCCGTCGATGGCGAGACCTGGGCCCAGTTGGAGAACGTGCCGGAATTCGGCCAGGGAACCGGCACTGCGACCTACAAGGCCAACACCATCGTCGATCTCGGCGGGGTTATGGCGAAGTACGTCAAGCTGACGATCAACACGACCTACGGCTACACGGGCATGACCAGCCTCAGCGAAGTCCGGTTCCTCTATGTCCCGGTCCAGGCATTCGGGTCTGATCCGGCGGACGGCGCCACGGGCGTCAGCATCGACGCCACGTTGAACTGGCGGGCCGGTCGCGAGGCCACCTCGCACCAGGTCTACTTCGGCACCGACGCCACCGCAGTGGCCGACGGGACCGCGGCGGCCGAGACGGCGACCGAACACAGTTACACGCCGTCCGGCATGGACTTCGGGACTATGTACTACTGGAAGGTCGATGAGGCGGGCGACGCCGGAACCTATGCAGGCGACGTCTGGAGTTTCACTTCCCAGGAGTATAAGGCAGTCGAGGACTTCGACAGCTACACCAACGACATCGAGGCCGGAACGACCATTTGGCAGACCTGGACCGACGGCATGTCCAGCGGCGCCAGCGGATCGCAGGTCGGATATGACGACTCCCCGTTCGCCGAGCAGACGACCATCCATAGCGGCAGGCAGTCCATGCCGTTGGCCTACGACAACGACGGCACGTTCCGCGAAGGCACCCAATACGAGAGAACGGGCGTGCCGTTCTACAGCGAAGCCGAGCGGGAATTCGACCCGGTTCAGAACTGGACCGGCAATGGCGCGACCCACGTCAGCCTGTGGGCCCAGGGCTATCCGGCGCCCATGGCGACGACGGTCACCGAGACCGGCGGCAAGATGAATGTGACCGGGGCCGGCGCGGACATCTGGAACAATTCCGATGAGTTCACCTACGCCTACAAGACCCTCACCGGCGACGGCAGTCTGATCGCTCGGGTCGTGAGCATCGGACCCGGCTCCAACACGTGGTCCAAGGGCGGCGTGATGATCCGCGACAGCCTCAACGGCGGGTCCACCCACGCCTCGATGGTCTTGACCGCCAATACCGACGGGGCCGCAGGCAACGGCGCCAGCTTCCAGTATCGGCCGGCCACCGACGGCGCGTCGAGCAATGTGGACAGCACCTCGGTCATCGCAGCGCCGTACTGGGTCAAGATCGAGCGAATCGGCGACACCCTCACAGGTTACACATCCGCCGACGGCAAGACGTGGGCCCAGAAAGGCACGACGGCCATCGCGATGAAGGCCCCTGTCTACATCGGCCTGTGCGTCACGTCGCATGCGGCCGGCGAGGATCGGACCTTCCAGTCCGACAGCATTGCCACGACGGGCAGCGTCAGCGCCGCCTGGCAGGGCGTCGTGATCGACAAGCCGCAGTATAACGACGCGGCGAACTTGTCGCTGACCATCGTGGACAGCGCCGGCAAGAGTGCCACAGTGACCAACGCCACGCTGGCGATGGCGTCGACGTGGACTCTGTGGAGTGTCCCGATGAGCGATTTCGCAGGCGTGAATTTCGCCAAGGTCAAGAAGATCGTCATCACCATTGGGGACAAGACTGCCACCACGGCCGGCGGGAGCGGCATCGTCTTCATTGACGATATCGGCTTCGGACGTGCGGCCCAATAGCAGCCTCTCCGTGTGTTGCACCTGGGGCCCGTCTCCGCAAGGAACGGGCCCCTTTTCATTGGGGACCGAGGTGAAGGATGATTCATCCGCCGTCAGGATTCCACGGGATCCCGATCCAAAGCAGTGACCTGTGGGACCACCAGGACTTCGGCAACGACGAGGAGACTGACAAGGATCGGGACTGTGGGAATGCGCCATTGCCCTACCCCAGCGGCAAACTTCTGGACATGTCGTTTACCCTTTATGCCGCGCCGCGGCTGACGTATAATAGGCCACGTCGACGGGACAACGGGCGACTGTGTGCAACTCGTGAGAATCGGCCGCGATGGTTATGCTGGGTGTGCTCGCCATGATCGATCTCGATCGCTACAGACTCAGGGTGCAGTACCAGGGACTGACGGGCTTTTCGGAGATCGGTTTCATGAAGCACGGAACTCTCCCGGCGGATCTGTTTCCCACCGCCGACGAACTGATCCTGTCGATGAAGGCCTACTTCCTCAAACTGGATGAGTCCGCGTCGATCCTTTATGAGGTTCCTAACGCCCGGTTCGGCGTCGTCGAAGACAATCAGCTTCTTGAGGTGGCGGTGCCCGATCACCGGGGTGAGTACATCGGCCTGATTATCGATGTGCTGGCCCTGGATAGCCATAACGCAAGAATGATGATGGACGACATCGAGACCACCTGCGCATTGGTCAAGTCCAAGTTCGGCGACGCCATGGGAGTCATGGGAATTTCCGAAGGGGACTACGTCCGACGGTTGCAGGACAGCATGAAACTGATGGCACACGAACTGCGCCGGTAATGCGTGTGCCCAAAGAACAGTTGCTTTGGAGTGGTAACGTCATGCGGTGGATTTCAGGGTGTCTTGAAGTTGTTCTCGCTGTCGCCGGTGCGTGGAGCATGGCGAGTGCCGCCACACAGACGTCGATTCAGATCATGGACCGATGGGAGCTTCTCGTCGACTGCCACCTGATCGAGCAGATGGACGGCGGCGTCGAGCTGCGCCTGCACGAGCCGACGCCGCGGGAGGTTGCGCTGGAGCACGACAGGCCATGGGAGGGCAACTCCTGCGGATACCACACGATCTTCCAGGATGGACCGATCTATCGCATGTACTACCGGGGCTGGAACCACAACATGAGCACCGGCAAGCCGACCCATCCGGCCGTTGTCTGCTACGCGGAGAGTCCGGACGGAATTCACTGGGAACGGCCCACGCTCGACCTCGTCGAGTTCGAGGGCTCGAAGTTGAACAACATCGTCAGGGCGGGCGATGGAACGCACAATTTTGTGCCGTTCAAAGATGCGAACCCCCGGTGTTCGCCTGATGCTCTGTATAAGGCGGTCGCCCAGCCCGAGGATGGCGCCAGTGCACTCCTGGCATTCCAATCCGCCGACGGATTGCACTGGCGGTTGCTCGCGAACGAACCGATTCTGACACAGGGCGCCTTCGATTCCCAGAATCTCGCGTTCTGGGACGCTGTCCGGCAGGAGTATCGCTGCTATTTCCGGGATTTCCGCGATAACCGTCGGGACGTCAAGGTATCGACCTCTCAAGACTTTCTCCACTGGACCGAACCCGAGTGGCTCCAGTTCCCGGGCGCCCCGAATGAGCACCTGTACACGAACGCAGTCATGCCTTACTACCGCGCCGAGCATCTGCTCATTGGATTCCCGACGCGGTATATCCCGGATCGCGGCTCGCTCACGGAGGGGTTGTTCATGAGCAGCCGGGATGGTCGCACCTTCGATCGCTGGGCCGAGGCGTTCATTCGCCCCGGCCTCAATCCGGACAAATGGCACAACCGCAGCAACTACATCTGGTGGGGCCTCGTGGAGACCGAATCGCCCCTGCCGGGTGGCGGCAGGGAGTTGTCCCTGTACACGAACGAAAGCTACTACTTCGAGGGCAAAGCCGCCAGAACCCGCCGGTACAGTTGCCGGATCGATGGCTTCGTTTCCGTGCACGCCTCCATGACCGGCGGCGAGGTCTTGTCCAAGCCATTGTTGTTCGAGGGTGACGAGCTTGTCGTCAATTTCTCGACTTCCTGCGCGGGCGGTTTACGGGTGGGGATCGTGGATCTCAGCGGCCGCTCTCCGGCGGGGTATGGTCTCTCCCAATGCCCCGAGATCTACGGCGACGCCATCGACCACACGGTGAAATGGCAGTCCGGCAGCGACGTGAGCTCTCTGGCGGGCAAACCGATTCGCCTGCGGTTTGCGCTGCGCGATGCGGACCTCTATGCCTTCGGCTTCCGAGATCGCTGATGAAGGGCCACTGAATTCCTGGGACTCAATCGGCGCCGCCGCAGTCAGCGCATTTACTCCCGGTCGGGTGTCAACGCGGGCGCGAACGAAGGGAATCGATCCGGAGACCGCAATTCCAGACCATCCCCCAGGGAAGCAGGCAACATGGGTGGTCCCTGCTGGAGGAAGGGATCAGGGGGATAAGGATTGAGTTCACCCGGCCAGGGAATCCCCGGAGAAGGTGCGGGATTTTGGTTCCCATCGACAGCGTAGAATCTCGCCCAGTCGGGACCGTCGAAAGCGGTGCGATCGAGGAAGCTTCCCGCGTTCTGCTGAGACACCTGCGAAGGACGTTGATACGGCCCGGAGGGCAAAGGCGAAAAGAGGACCCACATGGCGAACACAAGACACGCCGCCACTACAGCCAAGGCCACCGCAGGCCGGATACGGCGACGAAGAAGGCCGATTGGGATGACTCTGGGCCCGGCCGGCTTCCAGCGGCCTTCTTGTCTGGCCTGTTGGCATAGTCTTTGGACGGTGATTTCCGCCAGGCGATCCGGGCAGAGTCCGACCGGCGGATAGGATAGCGGGCGAAGAGGGGGCTCCATTCGTGATCGCAACTGCGATGCCGCTTCGTCGTGATCGATCAGGTTTTCCGCCTCGGGCCTCTGCGACGGAGAGCATCGGCCGAGACAGTAATCGAGAATGAGTTCCTTCTGCAGGGGATCAAGCGAATACATACAACCACCACACGGGATACATACGACCACGCAACCTGTCAGCTTGTCAAATCCCCTCTGGCGGGGATCATGGGTCTATATACCGGTCTGCCTGCCGTTTTGTTTGCAGGAACTGCGTGGAGGAGAAGAAATCCGTCTGCGGATCGGTTGTCTGCGAGCGAGCGGGCCCGGTGCCACATGGTTAACCTGTCGTGGTTTTTTGCCGATGACACGCAGACGGCCATGAGAATGCACACGGAAAAACACGGTTTCAGACGCGGCTCCTCGCTGGTGGAGACGATGGTCAGTCTGCTCATATTCCTGATCATTGCCCTGGGCTCGGCGAATTACCGGTACCTGATGGCGATTGATCTGCGAAACGCCAAGGAGCAATTGGCAGGGGCGGACCTGGCTGTCACGCTTCTCGGCGCCTGGCAGGGCATGGGCGGGTCGGACTCCTTTGGTCCGGATAACCAGTTCTCATCCTCTCTGTCGATTTCTCCCGCGAAGGGAGATCCTGCGCCGGACGGCTACACCCTGTTGGGCGCGTACGACGTCGTCACAGACGGCCGGACCTACCAATCCACGCTGTATTGGAGGGACGTCGAAAGCGACTTGAGGGAACTCGGCGTCGTTGTATCGTGGCCCGTCGGCGACGGCCAGCAACAGAAGACATTTCAGCTCACCGGCTATGTGAGGATGTAGAGGATGCGTGCGAGACCCCCTGGAAGCCTTCGCGGATTTACGCTGGTCGAGGTGACGGCCTCACTGGCGCCGGCGATCATTCTCATCCTGGCGCTCTCGGTGTTTCTGGCCGACAACCACAAGGCCTTCAACAAGGCCTATGCCGGCGCGTTTTCCTCCGTTGCCCAGGAGGCCTTGGCGGCGCGGACGATTTTCCAGAAGACGATCCGGCAGGCCTGCTCCGCCGCCGGTGCGGCATCCGTCGCCGCGGACGGCAGTTGGATCGAGGTCCGGTACTACAGCAGCTCGGGAGTGCTCTCTCCCGACAGGTCCGCACGGTTCGAGTTGTCCGGGCAGGATCTGCTGTTGCGCAGGAGCGTTCTGGGAACGGGGCAGACGCTCACGCTGGAAACCGTGTGCGAGAACGTCGATTCCGTGGAGTTCGGTCTGGCAGGCAACTCGGCCCAGATGTTCCTGACCCTTGACGACGGCACGTCCTCCCAGACGGTCAATACCTGTGCCGCCATGAGGAATCCTTGAATGTCGCACGACAGGAATAGACGTAACATCAGAAGAAACGGCTCTGTGCTGCCGATCGTGACTGTTGTCGGCGTCATTGTCGCCGTTCTGGGCACCGGTATGCTCACCGTGGCGTACGGCGCGCGCATGAGCGCCGTACGAACCGCCCAGACCATGGCGGCTCGCGTCGCTGCCGACAACGGACTCACCATGGCGACACGCGCCCTCAGCTCACAATACGCAGACGGCACGCTCAACTCGCAGTCACTGCCTTCGGAGACAGACATCGCCGTTCCCAATTTCGAAGGCACGTTCACATATGCCGTCAGCGAGAGACTCTCGGGCGGATACACGATCACCGCTGTGGGGAACTTTCAGGATGCCCGAAGGACCGTTGAAGCGGTCATGACCTGCGGCGGGCTGGTCCACGAGTATGCTCTCTTCGCCTTGGACGCCCTTGTGTTGAACAACTCCGCCTCAATCGACTGGTACAACAACGACGATGGAGACGCCCCCCTGAAGATCGGCACCAACTCGACCGACGATGCCGCCATCGTGCTGCACAACAGTTCCTGCATCAACGGAGACGTGGTCATTGGCGCAGGAGGCGATCCGGCCAACGTGATTTGCAAGAACGGCGGACGATATACGGGTTCCGTTTCCGCCCAGTCGGAAAACCACGAACCGCCGGCCGTCTCCGTTCCCAGTTCCCTCGCCTCGCACGCAGGCACCAGCGTGATCGACAGCAGCCGGACGATCAGCAGCTCGGGAAAGTACTCATCGATCGATCTGGGCAACAGCGAGAAGCTCATCATCAGCGGAAACGTGGAACTCTACATCGCCGGGAAGGTCACCCTCTGCAATTCGGCTCAAATCCAGGTCAACGAGGGCAGCTCGCTCGTGCTCTACGTGGCCGGCGACGTGGAAGGCAAGAACAGCAGCCAGTTCAACAACAAGACGAAAGACCCCAGGTGTCTCAAGCTCTTCGGCACGAACACCTGCGCGAACATCACGGTGAAGAACTCCGGCGACATGTACGCCGTCGTCTATGCCCCGTCCGCGGCGCTGACTCTGGACAACTCGGCCGCGTTGCGGGGATCGGCCACCACGCGCACATGCACGCTGAAGAACAGCGCCTCGGTGCGCTACGATGCCTCGCTCCGAGAATACGAGGACCCGGCGTTCGTCGGGACACTGAAGCTGTCGAGTTGGCGCGAGTACTGACGAACCCGACGAAGCGCCGAATAGACACTTCAGACTTCACACCTCAAACTTCAAACACCTTCGGGCCCTCCCTTCCCGCATCATTGCCACCGGGGTGAACTACGTCATTCCCGAGATGTCGATGAGATACATCTGCCGGCCGTTGCCGCCGTGGGGTGAGTCGATCACGACGCTCCGCCCGTCCGGGCTGCATCGCGGATGCGTGTCGCATCGCCACTCGCCTTGGTACTCCGGCGCCATGTAGAACCCGCCCAACGGCACCGTCCTGCCGGTCGCGACGTGGTACAGGTACACCTGCTGCTTGCGCTCCTTATCCGGATACGTGTCGTTGAGAATCCACTCATTGCCGGGCAGGTAGGTGCAGTGGCCGTTACGGGGCATGATGCCTTCGCCCATGATCTCGACCTTGTCGGTCCCGTCCTCATAGAGATAGAAGGCCTCGTTGGTGTGCGAAGGGTGCCAGGCCCAGGCGAGGATGTGAGTCGGGTCGCGCCAGATGAAGTGCGAGGTCTTGCCGTAGGGATCGACGACGTGGATGTCCTTGCCTTCCGTTGTGGCGGTTAGCATCCGCGTGCCGAACCCGCCGACCGTCTTGTATCGCGAGTCGCCGTCGAGCATTCGCCAGCGGTGCAGGAAGACGAACCGCGAGCCGTCCGTGTTGAACAGCAGGTGGTTGAACCAGTGCTTGGCCCGCTTCGGGTCGTCGGGCATCGTGCCGAAGGCGACGATGTCCGCCAGCGAGACGATCAGGTCCGCCTCGCCGGAGTCGAGGTCGAGCCGCCAGATGCCCGAGTTCTTGGGAGCAGGCTCCTCGAAATCAGGGTCGGGCAGTCCGGCGTATCCATAGCCCGGCCGCATATCGTTGATCCGCCGAAAGTCGGGACAGACCGCCGTGCGACCGTCCGGACTGATCGTATAGAAAGGATGGGGGAGAGTCCGCTTCTGGCCGGTCTTCACGTTCAGGATGCGAGTGACGTATCCGCCGTCACTCCGGTCGTTCCAGAGGATCTCGTCCTTCGACCCGGGCCGCCACTGGAGCATGCACCCTTGCTGCCAACACCACGCGCTGCTGATCCCCAGCTCGATCCAGCGGTCGCCGTCCTTGAGATCCACCATCCCGACTCGAATCGTGTCCTCGGCCTTCGGGCTGCGTTGCTCGAAGTCCACCTCCATCCCGAGCACGTACCGGCCGGTGGGATCGAACTGGAGCTTGTCATAATATCCGAACCAGTGGAACCTGGGCCCGCGCGTAATCGCCCGCACCGGGGCTGAACCAGCCTCGCTGCCGAGGCTCGGCACTGTGACAATAGCAGCCGACCCCACGGCCCATCGTAAGAAGAACCGACGCCCGATCGTCGCATCGCTCATTCAAATGGCTCCTTTTCTCCAAAGCCCGCCGGGGGCGAGCAAGGTTGCGAATCGCTTTCCCTCGCATTGTAGGCTCCCCCGCGCCATCCGCAACAGCAAAGCCCCTCCGGCTCCTCGGAAAGGACTTGGCTTCGTTTTGCAGGAACCCGTCGAGTGCCGTGTCTGCTGTATCTCCTGTTTGAAAGGGCAATTAGCGGTGTTTCAGCAAGCCGCAAATTGGCTTCGTTTTGCGCAGTTGTCTGCTTGGCAGGGTCCGGCCCAGCAGTGTGGGCACCCCGCCCACGATTCCAGACCATGCCCAGGCAACTCGTGCCAAGGGCGTTGAAATCCCAGTATTGTGGTAGTAAAGTCTCCCGACCGTGCCGCCGGGCGGCAAGGCATGTGTCGCGGGCCATGATCAGAACCCTCCGAATTGACTGTCTTTCTGATTCAGTTGTCTACCTATCATACAGATGAACTACTTCGCTGTCAAGCGAAAATCCCGCCCACACTCCGGCTTCTCCGCCGGTCGGCTGGTTGCGGACGAACGCCCGCCGAGCGGGGTCTTGGTCCCTGTCGTAGCCAAGCGAGATTCTCTACCGCCTCACACACGACGCTCCACGCTTGACGAAGACCCCTTTGCTTTTCCGCGGCTCCTTTCATACAATAGAGTCATGGAATCGCAGGCTGCGATGCTCTGAAGAAAGACATGTCAGGGTTGGCAAATGCGGATCACAGACATCATTTGGAAGGACAGCGTCGTCGAGAAGCTGATCGGCAAGCACGGCGTGTCAATCGCAGACGCGGAGGAAACACTTCTCTCCGGGCCGGTTGTCCGCAGGATGGTCAAAGGGCGGGTGTGCGGCGAGGATGTGTATGCAGCCATGGCACAGATTGCCAGCGGAAGGTATCTGGTTGTTTTCTTCATCGACAAGAAGCGGGGCGTGGGACTGCCGATCTCGGCACGCGACATGAACCCCGCCGAAAGGAAGTATTATGCGAAGCACCGACAAGCACACTGATCCATTGCCGGATGAGTTCGGGTCGTTCCAGGAAGCTGCCCAGTTCTGGGACACGCACAGCATTACCGACTACGAGGAGAGCTTGGAACCTGTCGATCTCGACGTGGATATCCAAAGGCGGCACTTTGAGATTGAAGTTGATGAAGAGAGTTTCCTGGCCTTGCGGGAAACCGCCAAAAGGGAACAGAAGCCCGTCAAGCAACTCGCCAGCGAGATCCTCAAACAGAGACTTCGTGCCGGCTGAGTGCCGGGTGAATATACCCGACACGGCCCCGTTCTCCTGTCCCCTGCGGTTCCGCACTTCATGCTTCACGAGGCCTGCAACGCGGGTATTGACATCCCCTCTTCAGGCCAGTCATAATCGACTTGGGCTGGGGCGACCTGAAACCGCCCCGCGAGTAGCCAAAGGCAATGCAAACGACCGTCTTGAGATTAAGGATACCGAGAAGATGTCCCTAACACCTTCAATTCCCTACTTCATTCTTTCGGTGAATCTTGGGCATCTCAGTTGACTATAGGGTATGGCAGAATGACTCAGGCAACCATCGCGATCATCCTCAGTTCGGTTTCCATCGTGATCGCCTTCACGTCGCTTTTCTGGAACATCTACAGAGATGTACTGCTAAGACCTCGTTCCGAGGTGGTCTGCGGCGTGTCGTACATCCGCCACGGCGACAAGGAACGTGGTCCATTCATCGATTTGAGACTGACAAACAAGGGCCCTGGGACAATCATCGTAACCAACATTATCGTTCACAATGGAGGGTTCCTTAGACGCCTATTGCGGATTCAGAAGAAGGCCACAGTTATGTATGACTACACCAACGAGCTTAACCCGAAAATGCCTACTCAAGTTGCCCAGTATCAGTCAATAACGCAGTATCTGGATTTCGACAAAGACTGTTTTCTCAAGGGAGGGGCGACTCGATTTGGGTTCATCGACACGCTGAACAGATACCATTGGGCGAGGCGCAGATATCTGAGGAAGCTGCTATTGGCTTACAGGCGACACTTTTGTTGAGCCAGGAGACCACGTCCGCGATACTGCACGCGGCGAGTTCTTGCGGAAGACACGGGGTTCAGGACATGGCAGGGAAAAGATGAAACGGTTGGATATCGTCAACAGAGTCCATGAGAATCTTGGGTTCTTTCAGAAGCAATGCCGGGCTTTCTCGAATCACGTCGAAGCATATGCGGACCGATTGATCGAGCGATGTGAAAGGAAGCGAGCCGAGTTGAGCGAGAGAGTGGGCGAGAAGGCGTTCCACGGGGTCATTCAGGATGGATTTGCCACTTCGCCAGCCATCAGACTCCTTGATAAGGAAGAAGCGGCGGGTCCGCCGACACTTGGATGGGTGTGGTCTACGGACAATGACTGCATCGGCCTGAGTTGGACGCCTGTGCGGTCAAACTGGCTTCCGCATTGGCGGCCTCCTGAGGAAGGGAATCCATTGTTGTGGTTCGCCACATCGAACGAGGCACGCAGAGACGCATACGTCTTTCCTGGATATGGCATGGTGCCACAACATCAGGTGCTTCATGATGCCGTGTTGCTATCCATCGCGCACGACCATGACCCATTACTGTCCAAATCAGAGCCGCGTGTCTTCGACGGAGTCCAGGCGGGCCACTACTGGTGTCGAGATGAGTTCTGCAGAACGGTGTGGAACGCGCTGATGCAGGAAGGTGGTGAGGAAAGACTTGAACGCGCGTGGATGCGGGTGAAGCCACGAGCCGAGAACAGCCACTGCCAGGGCGACAGCGCCAACGATAGGACTTTTGGTAATGCCTGTTCGGATCCTATTCCGCAAGAGACGCCTGGCCTGAGCGGACGGTCAATGGAATGGGATGTCTTCATAAGTCATGCCTCAGAGGACAAAGATACTTTTGTACGGCGTCTCGCAGAGACGCTCCAGCAGAGGAACATCCGCGTGTGGTATGCCGACTTCACCCTGACAGTGGGTGATAGCCTGCGTCGCTCTATCGACAAAGGGTTGGCATCTTCCCGATACGGAATTGTTGTCATCAGCCCGGACTTCCTGAAGAAGGAATGGCCGCAGAAAGAACTGGATGGCCTTGTCGGCCGTGAGGCAGACGGTCGCAAGGTGATCCTTCCCATTTGGCACAATGTTGACGCTGACACCGTCCGACGGTTTTCTCCGCTTCTCGCGGACAGGGTGGCAACTTCGACGGCCAAGGGACTTGATCAAGTCGTGGTAGACCTGATGAAAGCTATGAAGTGAATCACGAGGAGGCGGAGAACTCACTCGCGTGGGGATTCCACCTCACCTGAGCCATTTGGCCATTCGTTCCTTGACTTGGTCATGGGAGATCAGTTCGCGAGCGTCCGCCTGTCGGATACCACGTTCAATCTTGGTCAAGAGTAACAGCCGCTCCATGGCGTCCTCGGGCAGGGACTGCACGGCTTGAACCACTTTCTCTTTCGTCGTCATGACTTCAGTATACCCGCCAGAACCGAGCATTTCAAGATTGGGACAGATGACAGACACGGCCGACGGCTTTGCCTTTGCACCTACTTGTATTGAATCCTCCAATTCAGCATGTTGGTGTCGTGGCATTGGATGTCGATCTGCAGGATGGGGCCGCTTCTGTGCTCTGTGACGACATCGCCTCGGGTTACCTCCACTTCGAACGGCGTGCTGCGGAGTCCCTCGGGCTCGTGGATGTACAAGACGTACGCATCGTTTCGGATCACTCGGCTTACGCCGGACAGTGTCCGGTCCTGCCATTGGAGCGCGTCGAGTTCCAGGCCGCCGCAGGAGATGTGGCGGTTTGTGGCCAGGAGCTGCGGGTGGTCCTGCTTCTCGCGGAGGCAGAACAACTGGCAGCCGTACTTCGAGTCGATCTTGGGCAGCGGCATCTGGCCTTTGAATTGGCCCGCGAAGGTTTTTGTCCAGAACTCGAAGGCCACATATTCCTTGTTGGCGTCGAGGCCCATCTCGGACATCTGGATCGACGACTTGCGTTCGTCGAATCGCCCGAGCAGAACCCAGTTCTCGTAGGGGCGATTGATTTCCAGGAGGTACAGGTCGTACGGCGCGTTGTTGCTGGCGTCGCAGACTCGCGGGCCGGAACCGCTCATCTCGGTGTCCACGCGGTCGAGGAACATCGAGCGCGTCGGATCGACGTCGTAGATCTGGCCTGGACGGGTGAACAGGACCGGGATCGTCCGGCGGGCGGGCTCGATCACCTCGGTGCGATACTTCTCGGCCTTGTCGGTCAGCATGTAAAGCGAGCCGGTCATCGAGGTACACAGGCAGGAGCGATAGCCCTGTTCCGGCGTCAGTTCGATGTGGTCCGGGTCGATCTGCCAGACGACGTTGTTGAAGGAGTTGAACTGGGCCATGCAGTCGAGGCGGAACCCGTCGTCGCCGACCCGGCAAGCGTCGATCAGACCGATCAACTCCGGCCGGACACCCCAGCAGCCCATAAGGTAGTTGTCCGGCCCGATCTCATCGCGGACCGCCTTGACGACGTTGCGAAACGCCTCCACGCGGTCCACGTTCTTCTTCGCGAAGTAATCACTGAAGTTGTTGTAGCCTTCGTAGCGGAGGTGCCGCAGGGCGTCGAGCTTGAAGTAGACCCAGCCGGTGTCCGCGAACCCTCGATAGACTGGGCGGATCAGCGCGTCGATTGTCTCGGTGTTCGAGCCGTCCATGACGTAGCCGACCCAGTTGCCGTGGGCGGGCTCGCCGGCGCTGTCGCGGACGAAATACTCGCTGTGGGCCAGCGCCCAGTCGCGATCCTGAAAGGCCACATTCGTCCAGATCCCGGGCCTGAGTCCCTTGGAGGCGATGTAGCCGGCCAGGCCGTCCATCCCGTCGGGGAACTTGTCGTTGGGTTTGAGCCAGTGTTCCGGGACGCCGATGGGCAGTTGCTGATACCCGTCGTCGATCTGTAGATAGGCCAGTCCATACGGCACGAGCCGCTCGGCCAGCACGTCCGCTGTGGTCCGGATGTCCTGCTGCGTGACCCGGTCCCAGTAGGCGAACCAGGAGCACCAGCCCACCACCGGTTCGCGGATCGTATAGGTCCAGGGTTCGTAGTACTTCAGGCCACGGTGCTTCTGATAATACCGTGGGCGGAACCGAATCGTGATCTCATCGCCCGAGGCGCGAAGGGAGTAGGTGTTTCCGCTGTCTGTCTGCTCCGTGGGTTCGATGGTTGCGTTCGCGAAGTAGTCGACAGACAGGACCCAGTCGTGCTGGCGGTCGTAGACCGCCCGATTCAGCAGGCTGTGGCTCAGGCCGGAACTGTGCCGGATGATATCGCTGACCGCCCGTTGCTTGCGATCGACCTCGCAGGGGAACGACTGTGTACCGGCGGTGATCGTCCCGGCCAGTCGAATTCCGCGTCCGGACAGTTTATAGGCCTGATCTACTGCTTCGCCGTGACGGTCTGTGACTTGGTTCTCCGTGCCGGCCTGTCCGTCCCAACGAACCGTCCCTTCGAAGATGATCGCGTTGTCGTATTCGATCCGCAGGGTCTCGCCGTCCCGCACGATTTTCGCAGGGGTATTGGACGGCGTCTGGGCCTGTGCGGCCGGTCCTTGTCCCCAAAGCGGCAGCAGTGACAAAACGAACAGATACGGACGGGTGCACCTCGATCCACCGGTTCTCAACATGTCAACACTCCATGAACAGGAATTGAACAGGCCACAGCGTATTCAGTGTAGCGAGTAGGGTGGCCTGCCACAAGGGCCATCCCCCGGCCGGCGAGGGAGGGTATCGCCCGTCTTGCTGGGAAGCTGCGCGGTTGGGCTAAAGGGGGGGTGGTCGCGGCGTCGATATCGTCGGGTATGGACCTCTACTCCTATACGAGGGTGTGCATCGGATGTCCGTGATTCAAAGACAAACCATTGTTGCAGGGCTTCGTGAACTGCCCGCCGGGCGGGTGGCGACGGACTTCCTGGACTATCTGATCGTCGAGGCGGGGCTTTCGGACAATACGATCCTCGCCTACGGCCGGGACCTGCGGGAGTTCCTGGGCTACTGCCGAGATCAGGGCGTGGCTGAGATGGCGGATGTTGCCGTGCATCGGGTGCAGATGTACCTGGGGGAACTGGCCCGGCGGGATATGAGCGAGAACTCGGCCAAGCGGGCCCTGGTGGCCATCCGGATGTTCCTGCGGTTCGCCAAGCTCCGGGGTCTGATTGAGGACGCGGGCGAGGAGATCCTGGAGAGCCCCAAAGTCTGGCAGCGGTTGCCGATCGTCTGCAACAAGCAGCAGGTGCTCAAGTTGCTCGAGGCCCCGGATCCCAAGGAGCCTTTCTATCTGCGGGACCGAGCCATGCTGGAGTTGCTCTACGCCACCGGGGTGCGGGCCAGCGAGTTGGCAGGCCTCAGGACCACGGACCTCAACCTCGACATCGGGTATCTGCGTTGTTTCGGCAAGGGCAACAAGGAACGGGTGATCCCCCTTGGCAAGGTGGCGATTGCGGCCACCCTGGAGTACCTGCGGGACCTGCGACCCACGCTGGTGAGGCCAAAAACGCAGTCTTTTGTCCTTCTCTCACGAACAGGCGGGCCGCTTTCTCGTATTGAGATCTGGAGGCTCGTGAAGAAGTATGCGATGCGCGCAGGGATGCCGCGGAACGTGACTGTGCACACGCTTCGCCATTGCTTTGCCACGCACCTGCTGAGCGGCGGGGCGGACCTTCGGAGCGTTCAGGAGATGCTGGGCCATGTCGATATCGGGACCACACAGATCTATACCCATGTGGACCATGAGCGGCTGCGCCGAATCCATAAGCAGTTTCACCCCAGGCCATAGGGGTGTTTGGGGACGCTCGGAGGTCGATTCGATGGATGTCCCTGAGTCAAAAAGTCAAATATCAGTACTGAAAAGCGGAATCGGCATTGACTTTCATACTCCGCCGGGATACTTATGGAGATGGACAAAATCGGCAGGGGAACTCAATCCTGAGTCCTTGGTTTCGGACCTCGCGTCACAGGATGGTTTTTTCTCTTTGCGCCGTGATCCAGAGCCAAGGGCTCCCAAGAGGGTATGCGGATGAATGCTCCACGGCCTTATATCCTTATGCTGCTGTTGATCGCTGCCTGCCTTCGGACTGTCTGTGCCCAGGAGACGGAGCCGGTCACAACGGAAGAGGTCGTCGCGGCGGACCCGGTCGATACCCAACTGCGAATCAACATGACCGCGCTCCTTGAGAACCAGAACCCGAAGAACCAGCTTGATGCCGCGATCCTGCTGTTGGCCAGCGAGGCCGCGGAGGCGAGGAGCAAGCTCCTGGAGGTGTTGTCACGGGCCGATAATGCGCCGGCGAGAGCGGCTGTCTGCGAGGCCCTGAGCCCGACGAGGGTATGGCCGCAGCCCATCAAGAACAGGGAGGACTTCATCGGGCCTCTGGTTGCCGTCATTGTCTCCGAGCAGGACTTTGCCACCGTCAGGCTGGCGGCCGAGGCGACGCTCGCGTTCGGATACAGCCAGGTGGCGCCGGAACTCGACAAGGCGATTGCGGACCCCGCCGTGCCCATGGCTGCCAAGAGCAACGTCATCTATACGATCAGACGGCACCCGGACAAGCAGGCGGTGGCCAGGCTGTTCAGTCTGTTGGAGGGCGGCGATCCTCCGATTGCTGAAGCGGCCAGAGGCCAATTGAGCGCACTGGGCATTGTGGTCAGTCCGGACCCGGCGGTCCGGCGGCAGATGCTCCAGGAACTCCAGGGGCGAGGCGCCGAGACGTTCCTGAGGGAACGGGTGATTCGTCAGGAGACCCGGATGCGGGAGAATGAGGCGGAGCGGGAAGCCTGGCAGAAGAAGTATCTGACCGCCCTGAGCACTCTGTACAGTCTCCAGGGGGACGAGGCGGCGAAGGCGAAGTTCCTTGCTACGTATCTTGGCGCTCAGGAGGCGAGGGTGAAGATCTGGGCGCTGGACCGGCTTGAGGAATTGCGGCAGGGGACGGGTACCAGCAAGGCCAGGTTCTCCGAGATCGAGACCTCGCTGATCCCGTTGATCTCTGATCCAAGCCGGGATGTTCGGCTCAGCGTCGCCAGGCGTCTGGCCGTGATGGGTCAGGAGTTGAATGTAGCCAAGCCCCTGCTGGACCAACTGAACGTCGAGCCGGAAGACCAAGTCCGGCGTGAAATCCTGGTGGCCCTGCGTGAAGTCTGCTATGTCGCATCCCTGGCGACGACCAGCCGCACCGTCCCTGATGAGATCCGAAGCGGGACCCTGGTGTGGGCTGTACGGTTCCTGAGCGAGTCCGATGCCGAAAGAGCACGCATCGGCGGCGAAACCATCGGCAAGCTGCTGGAACAGAATGGGCTCAAGCCGGAGGATGTCAATAGCTACCTCAAGGCCCTTGCGGATCGGTATGGCCAGGTGAATCCTGCCAATGACACGAAACTGCGGGGATATCTGCTGGGCGCCATGGCGGGCTTGTGCTCCCCCCGCAGCGCGTGCAGGGAACAAGCAGCCAGGCATTTCGGCGCGCTGTTCGAGCATGCCCTCGCGGATAAGACCGATGCCGTTCGGCAGATCGCGGTCGATGGACTGGTCAATGTGAGTGCAGATAAAGCGAGTGCTTTGCGGAGGTTACGCACGGATCTTGGCGGCGACTCGAGCCTGGTCATCCGTCTGAAGCTGATCGATCTGGCAGGGGAAGCCGGCGGGGCGCAGGAACTGACGTGGTTGGTGGAGAAGCTGGGTGTTGCCGGCGAGGGCGACCCGGCGTGGCAGGCCATCCTGAAGATCTTCAGGAGGTCGAATGCGACGGTTCTCGCGGAGTGGGCAACCAAGATCAAGTCCCCGGCCATGGCCGGAAAGACCACGTCGGAACAACAGATATCTTTCTTCACGCTGGCCGAGCAGAAGGCTCAGGCCGAGAACAAAGTCGATCTGCTCAAGGATGCCCAGACGAATCTGGCGGACCTGTACTCTGCCTCCGGCAATCTCAAGCAGGCATCCGAGTATCTCAAGATCCTGCTTGCAGGGGCGACTGTCCAGGAGAAGCCGCAGCTCCAGGGGCGACTGGTGCATGCCCACCTGATGCTGGGCAGCGTGGATCAAGCATGCGAGTTGGTGTCTAACTACTTATCGACAAAAGACTTGGATCTTGGGCCAGAAGACAGCATGCTCAAGAGCATTGAGGCATACCTGAACAGTCCGAGCACAGTGAACCCCGCGGGTTTGCTTGATGCGATGCAACAGATCCAGGTGGCCGACCCCAAGATCCTGCAAGCATGGCGTGCCCTGTTGAGTGGCTGGACGGAACGATACGCCAAGGTCAAGAAAACAGAGGATAACGGCAAGACGAACAATTAGTTGCTTGCATTTGCGGTGCGATTGCGTTAAAATTCCCCGGCTGTAGGCAGCCCATGAAGGTGGTGTGCAAGGAGTGGGCTGTCGTGCGGCATGCTGAGCACGACGCGTAGGTGGGTGATTTTTTCCTCATTTTTTCGTTTTTCTGTTTGCACTCCCGCGGCGGCTGCCTTATATTCATCGATTTATAATCAGCAGGTACGCAGATTCTGTGAAAACCTTGCCGCAGGTGTAGAGCCGTTCGCCTATGCGGGTGACGTACTCTCCCTTTGCGGACAAGGATTTGTTGTCTCTGCGAATCGTGATTCTGGGTCCGGGGCATCGGGCCTGGGCGACAGACGGATCGCTGCTGTAGCTCAGTCGGTAGAGCGCGTCCTTGGTAAGGACGAGGTCCTGGGTTCAAATCCCAGCAGCAGCTGCACGCAAGCAGGCCGGGCGCGATCGCTGCGGCGCTGTTTTCGGTACGATGGTTTTTCGGGAAAACGATAGGACAGGCAAAGAGCTGCTCAACTGCACATTTGGAGGTTTAATTAGAGATGGCCAAGGCAGTATTTGAACGGACTAAACCGCACGTGAATGTGGGTACGATCGGGCACGTGGACCACGGCAAAACGACTTTGACGGCAGCGATGACCAAAGTGATGGATCTCAACGGCCTGTCGAAGTTCAAGTCGTACGACGATATCGCCAAGGCCTCGGAGTCTCAGGGTCGCCGTGACCCCACCAAGATTCTGACGATTGCCACCGCACACGTGGAGTATCAAACAGCAAATCGCCACTACGCCCATATCGATTGCCCGGGCCATGCCGACTACGTGAAGAACATGATCACTGGCGCTGCCCAGATGGACGGGGCGATCCTGGTGGTCAGCGCGTATGACGGACCGATGCCCCAGACCCGTGAGCACATCCTCCTGGCCCGCCAGGTGAACGTGCCGAAGGTGCTGGTCTTCATGAACAAGGTGGACCTGGTGGACGATCCGGAACTGCTGGACCTGGTCGAGCTGGAGATCCGCGAGCTGCTGAACAAGTACAAGTTCGACGGCGACAACACCCCGGTGATCCGCGGCAGCGCTGTGGCTGCGATGAACGCCACGGCCGCCACCGATCCGGCGTGTGCTCCGATCATCGAGCTGCTCAAGGCCATGGACGAGTACATTCCGATCCCGAAGCGCGAAGTGGATCTCCCGTTCATCATGCCCGTGGAAGACGTGTTCAGCATCAAGGGCCGCGGCACCGTCGGCACCGGCAGAATCGAGCGGGGCAAAGTCCATGTCGGCGACGAAGTCGCGATCATTGGGCTTTCACCGGACATCCGCAAGACCGTCGTGACCGGTGTCGAGATGTTCAATAAGACCCTGGATGAGGGTCAGGCCGGCGACAACGTCGGACTGCTGCTCCGCGGCATCGAGAAGAAAGATCTCGAACGCGGGCAGGTTATCGCCAAGCCGGGCAGCATCACGCCGCACACGAAGTTCCTGGCCCAGGTGTACGTCCTGACGAAAGAAGAGGGCGGTCGGCATACCCCGTTCTTCGCAAAGTACAAGCCGCAGTTCTACTTCCGCACCACGGACGTCACCGGCGGTGTGCTGGCTCTGATGAGCGAGGATGGAAAACCGGCCGAGATGTGCATGCCCGGCGACAACATCACCGTGGAAGTCGAGATCATTTCGCCCATCGCCATGGACGAGGGTCTGCGATTCGCCATCCGCGAGGGTGGACGTACGGTGGGCGCCGGTGTCGTGACGAAGGTGATTGCGTAGACCTGCCGAGGAGTCTTGCAGGGTGGTCGTGTTGTGACGCCCATGCCGCGGGCGACAGGGTATGAGCCGTCGCGGATAAGAGGGCGATCCGACTTGGCCCCCGGGACAGACCGGCCGGTTGGAAGGCATTATGGCTAAGAAGAAGAGCAAGAGAGAATACGTCTGGCTGGAGTGCACGGAGTGCAACCAGAGGAACTATAGAACGGAAGTGAGCGTCGCGGAAGGTGCGCCGAAGCTGGAGCTCAAGAAGTACTGCAAGGCCGAGCGCAAGCGCACGACGCACAAGCTCAGACGCAAGTAGGATATCGAACAGGAGCTTCCCTCGGGAGGCTACGGCAATACGCCAGTAGCTCAACTTGGTAGAGCATTGGTCTCCAAAACCAAAGGTTGGGGGTTCGATTCCCTCCTGGCGTGATCGTGGCGTTCGCGTCGTACCGACGTCGTGTTGAACAGGAGCAGTTGATTAGGGCCTCAGCTATGCTGACAAAGATATACAAACCCGGGCAGGGTAAGTACACCAGGCTCGGTACATTCTTTTCCGCGGTTGTGATTGTGCTCTTCGGGTGTTACCGGCTCTATCAAATGCTCGAGGCAGCCGACGTGAACCTGTGGCCCCGGACAATCGCCCCCGCGGTGATCTTCGTCGCGCTGGTGGCAGTCATAGCCTGGTTGTTGAACAAGCCTTCGATCGCGGACTTCATGATCGCAGCGGAAGGAGAGCTCAAGAAGGTGAACTGGTCGAGCAGGAAGGAAATCGCCGTCTCGACCCTGATCGTGATCGTCGTGGTGTTCGCGATGGCCGCCATGCTGGGTGTGACCGACATGGTGTTCTCGATGGTCTTCCGCCAGTTGACGAGTTGAGGGCGTAGTCGTTCCGGCGGTATTGGTTCGCCTGGGCAGGCGTGAGCGTAGGCGCTCACGGAGAAAGTTGACGGGTGGCCGTGCCGGCACGGACCCGGAGTGTCGCGGATTGGTCTTTCAACGAATGATGAAGACAAAACAATGCATTGGTACGTTCTGAGAGTTGCGGCGAATAAGGAAATGCAGGTCAAGGAGGCCCTGGATCGAAAGGTCCAGCAGGAGGGCTTGACCGACATTGTCGGCCGGATCGAGGTGCCCACCGAGCAGATCAAGCGGATCCGCAGCGGCAAGCAGACGGTCCACAAACGCAAGCTGTACCCCGGGTATGTCTTCATGGAAATGGAGACCGCCGAGGACGGCAGGGTCGCGGAGCGCGCCTGGTTTATGATCAAGGGCACCGGGGGCGTCGGCGATTTTATCGGAACCGAGGGGATGCCCACGCCGATGCGCGACACGGACGTGGCGAAAATGCTCCTGGACTCCGAGAAGCCCGAGGAGGCCCCGAGCATCAAGGTCGAGTTCCAGAAGGGCGACCACATCAAGATTCGGGAAGGGGCGTTTGAGAACTTCGAGGGGGTAGTGGATTCGATCGACTCCGAGCGGGGCATCGTCAAGGTGATCGTGACGATCTTCGGGCGAAGCACGCCGCTCGATATCGAGTACTGGCAGATCGAGAAAGTGTGACGCAGGGAAGCCGGCGCCCGTTCGCGGGCCGTTTTGAAAGAAGCTGTGCGATAAGGGTATAAGCAAGATGGCAAAAGAAATCACGACTCAGATCAAATTACAGGCACCGGGTGGACAGGCGACGCCGGCACCGCCAATCGGACCGGCGCTCGGCCAGCACGGTGTGAATATTGGGCAGTTTGTCTCCCAGTTCAACGAGCGGACGCGGGAAATGAACGGCACCATCGTGCCGGTGGTGATCACGGTGTACTCGGATCGGAGTTTCACGTTCGAGGTCAAGAGTCCGCCGGCGGCCGTGTTGCTCAAGATGGCGGCCGAGGTAGCCAAGGGCAGCGGCGTTCCGAACAAGGAAAAGGTCGGCAAGGTGACCGCCGAGCAGGTCCGCAAGATCGCCGAGACGAAGTTCAAAGACCTGAATGCGTACGACCTGGCGGCTGCCGAGAAGATCATTCGCGGCACCGCGCGCAGCATGGGAATCGATGTCGAGGGCTGAGCACTGTCGGCCATCGTCCGCGAATTGGGATGAAATGAGATAATACGTATGCAAACCAAGAGCAAGAGATACCGGAAAGAGATCGAGCTGGTCCCGGAAGGGCCGGTCAGCCTGGATCAGGGCGTCGAGAAGATCAAATCGTTCAAGTCCACGAAATTCGATCAGACGGTCGAGTGCGTGCTGGTGCTCGGGATCGACACCAAGCAGACGGACCAGTTGGTTCGCGGGTCGCTGTCGCTACCCCACGGCGTGGGCAAGCAGAAGAAGGTGATCGCGTTCTGCGACGAGTCGCTGGTCGAGGCGGCCAAGAAGGCCGGAGCCATCGAGGCCGGCACGGACGAGCTGATCAAGAAGGTCACGGATGGGTGGATGGACTTCGACGTGGCGATCGCTTCGCCGAAGGTGATGGGCAAGGTCGGCAAGCTGGGCCGCGTCCTGGGTCCCCAGGGCAAGATGCCCTCGCCGAAGAACGGGACGGTCACGGACGACGTTGTCACCGCGGTGGCGGAGTTCACGGCCGGCAAGATCGAGTTCCGCAACGACGCCGGCGGGAACGTGCATGCCGTGGTCGGCAAGCAGAGCTTCGACAAGAAGAAGCTGATTGAGAACATCGAGGCGTTCGTGGCCCACATCAAGCGGGCCAAGCCGTCCGGAGCAAAAGGAACCTATATCAAGAAAGCCTGCCTGTCGGCGACGATGAGCCCCGGGGTCGAGGTGACGGTCTGACCCCCTCCCCCTGCGATCCGGCGAAACCGGACCCGCAGATGCGTGGGGCGCGATATCCTGGCGATGAGGCATTTGGCAACCCTGTTCCAAGGGAGATACGATGAGCAAATACGTTAAACAACTGGTGCAGACGCAACTGGATAAGAGAATCGCAGACGGCGATCTGCGTGATTTCGTGGTCGTCAGCACCAAGGGGGTTGGGGGCACTGACAACAACGTGATGCGGGGAGCGCTCAAGCAGAAGGGCATTCGGATGCTGGTGGTGAAGAATTCGCTCTTCACGCGAGCGCTGCGCGACTCCAAGATGGATGCGGCGGCGGGGCTGTTCAGCGGGCCCTGCACGGTCGTCTATGGTGGCGACAGCATCGTAGATGTCGCGAAGGAAATGCAGGTCTGGCTCAAGAAGGTCCCGGCCATGGAGGTCAAAGGCGCCTTCGTGGACGGCTCCTTGTTTGACGGGAAGGGAGCGATCGCTCTGGCCAGCATGCCGACGCGTGTGGAACTGCAGGCCCGGGTCGTCTCCTGTGTCCTCTCGCCCGGCGCTCGGGTCGCCGGGGCGATCAAGGGGCCGGCCGGCGTCATCGCGGGTTGTATCAAGACCATCATCGAGAAGGCAGAAAAGCAGGCGGCGTAAACCAACGGAGCCGCTCTTTCTACGAATCATCAGTACTTTGGACTGCTTCGGCGGCTGTCCCGCAAGGGTCAAACGAGACGGTGGAGTTTCGGCTACCGCTAGGCATTGTTGATATTGGGAGTGTATGTACATGGCAGACGAACAAGCACAAGCCAAGTCGTGGAGTGACCAGACCAAGCAGTTGGGCGACGGCATCGTGAAGCTGACCCTGATGCAAGCCAAGGAATTGGCGGATTACCTCAAGGAAGTGTACGGGATCGAGCCGGCGGCCGGCGGCGCCATGATGATGGCGGGTCCGGCGGCGGCAGCTCCGGCAGCGGCAGCGGAAGAGAAGAGCAGCTTCGACGTGATCCTGGCCGGATTCGGCACCAACAAGATCCAGGTCATCAAGGTCGTCCGCGAGCTGACGAGCCTGGGCCTCAAGGAAGCCAAGGAGCTGGTCGACGGCGTGCCGAAGCCCCTGAAGGAAGGCGTGAGCAAGGAAGACGCCGAGGCGGCCAAGAAGAAGCTCGAAGAAGCTGGCGCCACCGTGGAGATCAAGTGAGTCGTAGGCTCATCACAGAAGTGAAAACAGGGTATGCGCCAATACGCAGCTTCGTCGACGCGAGATTGACTACCAGAACCGTAGGAGCATGATTAGATGGTTGTCCGGACTTCTCGTAATTTCGGAAAGATGCAGGATGCGGTGGAGATCCCCGATCTGGTCGCAGTCCAGAGGGACAGCTTCGCCAAGTTCCTGCAGAAGGACGTTCCGCCCACGAAGAGGACCGATTCGGGTCTCGAAGCTCTATTCCGGGAAATCTTCCCCATCGAGAGTTACGACAAGAAGATGTCCCTGGAGTACATCTGTTACGAGCTCGAGAAGCCGCACTACACGCCTCTCGAATGTCGGCAACTGCGTTTGACCTATGCCTATCCTCTGAAAATCCATTGCCGGCTGCGCTCGGAGAGCGGGGCGGACCTGGCGGAACAGGCGATCTACCTGGGCGAGATCCCGGTGATGATCGGCGGCGGCGAATTCATCGTCAACGGCGCCGTTCGCGTCATCGTCAGCCAGTTGCACCGCAGCCCCGGCGTCGACTTCCTGATCGAGAGCAAGGAAGGCGACCGCGTGCTCCATGGCGGCCGGATCATTCCCGAGCGGGGAAGCTGGATCGAGATCGGCGTGACCCAGAAGGACATTCTGGTAGTCAAGATCGACCAGTCCAGCAAGATTCCCGCGACGGTGTTCCTGCGAGCGGTCAATCCCGAGTACGGGACGACCGAGTCGATCCTGAAGCTGTTCTACCCGACCAAGATGGTGCCGACCAACAAGCTGACCTCGACCATGTGGGCGGCCAGCCCGATCGTGGACACCAGCACCGGCGAGATCCTGGTTGACGCGGCCTGCCAGATCGGGGAGAAACTCGCCGTCATTCAGCAGAGCGACATCAAGAAGGTCGAGGTCATCGAGGACATTCGGGACACGATCATCATGAACACGCTGGCGCAGGATGACTGCCCGGGCCACGATCAGGCCCTGCTGAAGTTCTACATGCGTCTTCGGCCTGGCAACCCGCCGAATCAGGAGAAGGCGCAGGCGTTCTTCCACGAGAAGTTCTTTGATTCGAACCGCTATCGTCTCGGGAAAGTCGGCCGGTTCCGGCTCAACCGCAAGTTCGGCCAGAACGTTGACGAGAACGAGATGACGCTGCGCCCCGAGGACTTCCTCAACACGATGAAGTACATGCTGGCCCTGCGCAACAACGAGGGCGAGGTGGACGATATCGATCACCTCGGCAACCGTCGTCTTCGGACGATCGATGAGCTGGCGGCTGACGAGGTCCGCAAGGGCCTGCTCAAGCTGCGACGGACCGCGCAGGAGCGAATGAGCATCAAGCGGGACGCCGAGGAGCCGCCGCGGGTGGCGGACCTGATCAACTCCAAGAGCGTCGCCAGCAGCATCAATTTCTTCTTCGGTCGCGGCGAGTTGAGCCAGGTGGTGGATCAGACCAACGCCTTGAGCCAGCTCACGCACGAACGGCGTCTGTCGGCCCTCGGACCGGGCGGTTTGAACCGCAGGCGTGCGGGCTTCGAGGTCCGCGACGTCCACATCAGCCACTATGGGCGGATTTGCCCCATTGAGACGCCGGAAGGCACCAACATCGGCCTGATCTCATCCCTGGCGATCTTCACGACCATCGACGAGTACGGCTTCCTGCTGAGTCCCTACCGGGTCGTCAAGAACGGCAAGCTTACCGGCGATGTCGCCTATCTCCGCGCGGACGAGGAGATGCGGACCACTTTCGCGCCCCCGAGCGTGGTCGATCCGCAGACGCACAAGATCCGCGAGCCGTTGGTGCTGGCGAGGAAGGCCGGCGAGCTGACGCAGACCACGCGGGAGGAGGTCGAGTACATCGACATCTCGCCCCGGCAGATCGTCGGCGTTTCCGCGTCGCTGATTCCGTTCCTCGAGCACGACGACGCAAACCGTGCCCTGATGGGGTCCAACATGCAACGTCAGGCGGTGCCTCTGCTGAAGACGGAGCCGCCGCTGGTGGGCACGGGCATGGAGGACGTTGTCGGCAGCAACTCGAGCATGGTGGTGAAGACCGAGCATGCGGGTGTCGTCACGCAGGTGGACGCCACCCACGTCGTGGTCAACCACACGGACGAGTACAAGCTGGACAAATTCATGGGGCTCAACGAGCGGACGTGCCTGAACCAGAAGCCCATCGTGAAGCTCGGGCAGAAGGTGTCGGCCGGCCAGGTGGTTGCCGACGGCGGCGGAACCTCCAACGGCGTCCTGGCGCTCGGCAAGAACGTGCTGGCCGGGTTCGTTTCCTTCGATGGCTTCAACTTCGAGGACGCGATCATCGTCAGCGAGAGGCTGGTCAAGAACGACAGTTTCACGAGCATTCACATCGACGAGTTCACCGCCGAGGTCCGCGAGACCCGGCTCGGCAAAGAGGAGTTCACGCGGGATATCCCCAACGTCAGCGAAAAGGCGCTCCGCAACCTGGATGAGCGAGGCGTCGTTCGCGAGGGCACTCGGGTCTGTCCGGGCGACATCCTCGTGGGCAAGGTGGTGCCCAAGAGCAAGGTGGAGCTGACGCCGGAAGAGAAGCTGCTGCACGCGATCTTCGGGCGGGCGGGCGAGGACGTCAAGAACGACTCTCTCGAACTGCCCAGCGGCTATGAAGGCGTCGTGGTGAAGACGGAGGTTTTCACACGCCGCGGCGCCGGCGTCGAGGACCAGAAGAAGGTGCTGGCCGAAGAGACCAAGCAGTACGAGATGCAGGCCAAGGCCAAGGAGTGTTCGGTCTTCCGCCAGATGGTCGCGGCGATCCAGGAGAAGCTCGAGGTCAGCATCGTCGACCCGAACACGAAGCAGAAGGTCGGTGCGAGCGAGGATGACGACGTCATCTACGAGCAGATCGAGAACTTCGACATCAAATGGGTCAAGCCGGCCTCGTCGCGGGACGAGGTCCAGAAGATCGTGAGCAAGTTCTGGGTCAAGATCACAGAGGCCGATGAAGAGAAGAAGCGCCGGATCGAGCGCGCCAAGCATGGGGATGAGCTGCCCAGCGGTGTGCTCCAAATGGCCAAGATCTACGTGGCGATCAAGCGGGCGCTCTCGATCGGCGACAAGATGGCGGGCCGGCACGGGAACAAGGGCGTGATCGCGAAGATCATGCCCGAGGAAGACATGCCGTTCCTGGAGGACGGGACGCCGTTGGACATCCTGCTCAACCCGCTCGGCGTGCCCAGCCGTATGAACGTCGGCCAGATCCTCGAGACCCACCTTGGGTGGGTGGCGAGGGTGCTCGGGTTCAACGCGGTGACGCCGGTCTTCGACGGCGCCACCGAAGAGGACATCCAGAATCTGACCCGAGAGGCGAATGAGCGGATGAAGACGCGGAAGGCGGAGTTGAACGAGCGGGGCGAGACGCCGCCGGCCGATGAACTCTTCTGCCATGTGCCCAAGACGCTCAAGACGCAGCTCTACGACGGCCGGACGGGCGAACCGTTCGACCAGAGGGCGACGATCGGGTACATGTACATGATGAAACTGCATCACCTTGTGGACGACAAGATCCACGCGCGGGCGACCGGACCGTACAGTCTGATCACCCAGCAGCCCCTGGGGGGCAAGGCTCGCACGGGCGGGCAGCGTTTCGGCGAGATGGAAGTGTGGGCGCTCGAGGGCTATGGTGCGGCGTACACGCTTCAGGAGATGCTCACGGTCAAGAGCGACGACGTGGAAGGCCGCACGAAGATCTACGAGTCGATGGTCAAGGGCCAGAACACGCTGGAGGCCGGCACGCCGCTGTCCTTCGACGTGTTGTGCAACGAGATTCGCGGGCTGGGCCTGAACATCCAGCTCGAGAAGAAACGCCTGGGGCGCACGGCTCTGTAGATCGGATGGTCGAGGTTAGAGTTAGAGAAGGGGCTTTAGATGTTAGGCAATATCTACGATCGAATTAATGACTATGGTTCGGTCAAGATCTCATTGGCCAGTCCGAACGACATTCGAAGCTGGTCCTTTGGGGAAGTGCGCAAGCCCGAGACGATCAATTACCGTACGTACCGTCCGGAGAAGGACGGTCTGTTCTGCGAGCGGATCTTTGGACCCGAGCGTGACTGGGAATGCGCGTGCGGGAAGTACAAAGGCACGAAGTTCAAGGGGATCATCTGCGACCGTTGCGGCGTGAAGGTGACCCACAGCCGGGTGCGGCGCAAGCGCATGGGGCACATCAACCTGGCGGCCCCCGTGCTGCACATCTGGTTCTTCAAGTCGATTCCCAACCGGCTCGGCACGATTCTCGGGATGAAGAGCTCGGACCTCGAGAAGATCATCTACTTCCAGGACTACGTCGTCATGGACGCCGGCGCCACCGGGATGAAGGTGGGCCAGCTCCTGAGCGAGGAAGAATGCCGCGATGCCATGAACAAGTACGGCAACTCGTTCAAGGCGGCCATGGGCGCCGAGGCGATCAAGTTCCTGTTGGAGGCCCAGGACCTCGATGTGCTGGGCGGCCAGTTGCGGAAGGCCATCACCAAGACCAACAGCAAGCAGAAGATCCGGGACCTGACCAAACGTCTCAAGACCATCAACGAGATCAAGACCGGCAACAACAAAGCGGAATGGATGGTGCTGGAGGCGGTGCCGGTGATTCCGCCGGACCTGCGGCCCCTCGTGCTGCTCGAACGGGACAACTTCGCCACGAGCGATTTGAACGACCTGTACCGGCGCATCATCAACCGGAACAACCGTCTCAAGAAACTGATCGATCTGAACGCGCCGGAAGTCATCATCCGCAACGAGAAGCGGATGCTCCAGCAGGCGGTCGATTCGCTGCTGGACAACGGTCGCTGCCGCAGGCCCGTGCTGGGCAGCAACAACCGGCCGCTGAAGTCCCTTACCGACATGATCAAGGGCAAGCAGGGACGATTCCGCGAGAATCTCCTGGGCAAGCGCGTCGACTATTCGGCCCGCTCGGTGATCGTCGTCGGTCCGGACCTGAAGCTCTACCAGTGCGGGTTGCCCAAGAAGATCGCGCTGGAGCTGTATCAGCCCTTCATCATCCGCAATCTCAAGCAGCATGGGTACGCCGACACGATCAAAAGCGCCAAGCGGATGATCGAGCGGCGCGACGAGCAGGTCTGGGACATTCTCGAAGAGGTGATTCACCAGCACCCGGTTCTGTTGAACCGTGCTCCGACGCTGCACCGGATGGGTATCCAGGCGTTCGAGCCTGTGCTGGTCGAGGGCAACGCCATCATGCTGCACCCGCTGGCCTGCAAGGGCTTCAACGCGGACTTCGACGGCGACCAGATGGCGGTACACCTTCCCTTGAGCGTCGAGGCCCAGGCGGAAACGCACGTGCTCATGATGACGACGGGCAACATCTTCTCGCCGGCGAACGGCGCGCCGATGGTCGGGCCGTCGCAGGACATGGTGATGGGCAACTACTACCTGACCGTTGCGATGGAGGAGCTCAAGCCCGCGGGGAGCATTCCCTTGCCGGAGAAACGCAAGCTGCCCTTGTTCCGGGACGCGTTCGAGGCCATGATGGCCCATGAGATGGGCAAGATTACCCTGCACGACAAGATCCGCGTGCGGATTCCCCACCCGATCATCAAGGACCGGTCCGGCGAGAAACGGTACGAAGGCAAGGACGCCGAGGTGCCGCACGTCATCGAGACGACGGTGGGCCGGTGCATCTTCAACGATGTTCTCCCCAAGGGGATGCCGTTCTACAACCTGACCATGGCACAGAAGAAGCTCAGCGGCGTGATCAGCGACTGCTTCACGTACGCCGGCAGTGCCGAAACGGTGAACCTGCTGGACTTGATCAAAGACCTGGGTTTCCGGTACGCTACGCTCGCCGGGCTGAGCTTCGGCCTGACCGACCTGAAGATCCCGGCCAAGAAGCCCGACATCATCATCGAAACGGAAAAGCGGGTCGCCAAGATCCTCAAGAACTATGAAGACGGCGTTCTGACGGAGCGCGAGCGGTACAACCAGGTGATCGACGCCTGGACAAATGCCCGCGTCGCGGTCACGAACGAGATGATCCGCGGTCTGAAGGAGGACACCAAGGAAGACGGCAGTCCCTATCTGAACCCGATCTACCTGATGACGGACTCCGGGGCCCGCGGCAGCATCGACCAGATCCAGCAGCTCGCCGGCATGCGAGCCCTCATGGCCAAGCCCAGCGGCGAAATCATCGAGACGCCGATCAAATCGAACTTCCGCGAGGGTCTGACGGTGCTCGAGTACTTCAGCTCGACGCACGGCGCCCGCAAAGGTCTGGCCGACACGGCCCTCAAGACCGCCAACTCGGGTTACCTGACGCGAAAGCTCATCGACGTCGCCCAGAACATGATCGTCCTGGAACGGGATTGCGGCACGTTGCAGGGGATCACGAAGACCAGCATCAGCCGCGGCGACCAGGTCGATATCCCGCTGTCCCAGTTGATCATCGGGCGCACGGCCCGCGACAACATCCGCAATCCGATCACCGACGAGATGATCGTCCACGAAAACGAGATCATCACGCACGAGATCGCAAGGAAGATCGAGGCGCTGGGCCTGGATGCGATCCGGGTCCGCAGTCCGCTGACGTGCGACAGCCCGTTCGGCGTTTGCGCCAAGTGTCATGGCTGGGACATGAGCACGGGCCGGATCGTGGAGGAAGGGGCGGCCGTCGGAATCGTGGCGGCCCAGTCCATCGGCGAACCCGGCACGCAGTTGACCCTTCGTACGTTCCACACGGGCGGCGTCGCATCGCGAGCGATTCTCGAACGCGAGCAGGAAGCGACCCACACCGGAAAGGTCCAGTATCGCGATGTCAACGCGGTGCCGCTGACGCGCGAGGACGGCACGAAGGTCACCGTCGCCCTGAAACGCAACGGGGAGATCGCGCTGGTCGACCAGAAAGACCGTGAGTTGGACAAATTCAAGGTCCCCTACGGCGGCATCATCCTGGTGGAGAACGGCCAGGCCGTCAAGGCCGGCGCGATCCTGTTCCAGTGGGACCCGCACCGCACGCCGATTCTCGCGGAGGTGCCGGGCATCATCCGTTTCGTCGACATCATCGAAGGCGAGACGGTCCAGACCGAGGAACTGCGAACCAAGGGCGGAAAAGCCAAGAGCAAGGAAAAGGATGCGGACGCCAAGATCGTGGAGAGGCCGGTCGTCATCGAGCACAAGGGCGACAAGCATCCGCAGATCATGATCGAAGACGCCAGCGGCAAGATTCTTGACGTTCACTACCTGCCTGCCGGCGCGCGAATTGAGGTCGTCGAAGGCGAGGAAGTCCAGGCCGGCCAGTTGCTGGCCCATCAGCCTCGGGCGACGGGCGGAACCCAGGACATCACCGGCGGTCTGCCCCGCGTGACGGAAGTCTTCGAAGCCCGCAAGCCAAAAGACCCGGCGGCGATGGCCGAGATCAGCGGGCGGATCGAGCTGCGAAGCGATAAGCGCAAGGGTAAGATGACGATCACCATCCGCAGCGAAAGCGGAATGGAGAAGGAACACCACGTGCCTCGCGATCGCCATCTGAACGTCCACACGGGCGACCTCGTCGAGGCCGGCGACGCCCTGACGGACGGGCCGCTGGTGCCGCACGACATCCTCCGCATCAAGGGCGAAGAGGCGTTGCAGCGGTATCTGATCGGGGAAATTCAGAACGTGTACCGTTCGCAGAACGTGAACATCAACGACAAGCACGTCGAGATCATCATTTCGCAGATGATGCGGAAGGTCGAGATCGACTCGGTCGGCGACAGCTCGTTCCTGCCGGGCGAGGTCGCGGACAAGTTCGTCTTCCGCAGGGAAAATGAGCGTCTGACCAACAGCATCAAAATCGCCAGCGTGGGCGACGTGACTGAGGTGCAGGAAGGCCAGATCCTTGACAAAAAAGAGCTGGCCCGGGTGAATGAGAAGGTCGAAGCCCTGGGCGGGACGCCTGCCAAGGGCAAGAAACCCAAGCCTGCGACCGCGAAAACGCTGTTGCTGGGCATCACGAAGGCCTCGCTGTGGTCTGACAGTTTCATTGCAGCGGCGAGCTTCCAGGAAACAACAAAGGTATTGACGGAAGCGGCGCTGGCTGGTAAGATCGACGAATTGCACGGTCTGAAAGAGAACGTGATTCTCGGTCATTTGATTCCTGCCGGGACGGCTTTTAAGCCGCACCTGGAGATGAGAGTCAAACACCTCGTCGAGGCGCCGATGCCGAAGGAACTGGCGGGTGTCCGGGAGGAAAAAGAGGCCGAGGCCAAGGCCGAGTCCAGGATCAAGGAAGTGCTTGGAATCGAATAACCCTTTGTGGATGAGAATTGAGTAGACTATGCCGACGATCAATCAACTGGTCAGAAAACCGAGAATCGCATCGAAGAAGCACAAACGCGTTTCCGATATCAGCGGCTCGCCGCAGGTGCGCGGGGTGTGCCTGATTGTCAGGACGCAGACGCCCAAGAAGCCGAACTCCGCTCTTCGAAAGGTCGCGCGTGTCCGGCTCACCAGCGGCAAAGAGGTGACTGCCTACATCCCGGGCGTCGATCACAACCTCCAGGAACACAGCACGGTGCTGATTCGCGGCGGTCGCGTGAGAGACTTGCCCGGCGTTCGATACCACATCGTCCGTGGCGTGTTGGATTGTGCCGGCGTGGCGAATCGTCGGAGAGGACGCAGCAAGTACGGCGCCAAGAGAGCCAAGTAAACCGATCTTTGTGCGGAGAAACCTAACCCCAGACGGTAGAAAGTGTTATGGCCAAGAAATTTACCGCTTCCAGCGACGTTTTGAAACCGGACTCCAAGTTCAACAGCAAGCTTGTCTCCAAGTTCATCAACTGTATGATGTGGGGCGGCAAGAAGAGTGCTGCTCAGGATGTGTTCTACAGCGCGATGGAGATCGTGACTGAGAAGATCAAGGAGATTCCTCCGTTGGAGATCTTCGAAACCGCGATCAACAACGTCAAACCGAGCCTGGAGGTCCGCAGCAAGCGTGTCGGCGGCGCCAGCTATCAGGTTCCCATGCAGGTGAGTCCGAAGCGTCAGCAGTCGTTGGCGTTCCGCTGGATCCTTGCATCTGCCCGTGGCAAGAAGGGCAAGCCCATGGCTCAGCGTCTGGCGTCCGAACTGAGCGACGCCTACAACAGGACCGGCGGCGCGATGACGATGCGGGAGAACGTGCATCGTATGGCCGAGGCCAACAAGGCATTCGCCCATTTCGCGTGGTAAGAACCGAGAGTTATGCTGCCACGGGGGTCTTTCGGGAACCCGTGGCAGTTTTTTTATGCGTGGATGGAGTTGCCGTTTCGGGTTATGCGAGGGGGAGAAGACATGGCGACTGGGTGCTGCAACAGGGCCGGGGGGCCGGAAGTTGCTGAGTGATGGGTAATTTAGAGAAGATACGCAATATAGGCATCATGGCGCACATTGATGCCGGTAAGACCACGGTAAGCGAGCGTATCCTCTATTACGCCGGGAAGACCTACAAGATGGGAGAGGTCCATGATGGCACGGCGGTGATGGACTACCTGGAGGAGGAGCAGAAGCGGGGAATCACGATCACCTCGGCCGCCACGAAGTGTCCATGGAAGGGTTTTGAGATCAACCTGATCGATACGCCCGGGCACATCGATTTCACGGCCGAAGTCGAGCGATCGCTGCGAGTTCTGGATGGAGCCGTGGCGGTGTTCGACGGCAGCGAGGGAGTCCAGGCGCAGAGCGAGACCGTGTGGCGCCAGGGTCAGAAATACGGCCTCCCGTGCCTTTGCTTCGTCAACAAGATGGACAAGACCGGCGCCGACTTCGAGATGAGCGTGCAGAGCATCCGTGACAAGCTGCAGGCGCATCCCATTGTGGTCCAGATTCCGATGGGGGCGGAGGATTCGTTCGCCGGGATCATCGATCTGATCGCGATGAAGGCGGTTTTCTATGAAGTCGAGGAGATGGGCGCCAAATTCACGGAGACGGACATCCCGGCCGAATACGTCGAGAAGGCCCGGAAGTACCGGGCCCGGATGGTCGAGGCGGCCGCCGAACACGATGAAGAACTGATGGCGGCCTTCATCAACGATGAGCCAGCCGGGGAGCAAGTCATCACGAGGGCCATCCGCAAGGGCACGATCACGAACAAGCTCCATCCGGTGTTCGTCGGCTCTGCGTTGAAGTACGTCGGGGTCCAGAGGCTTTTGGATGGAGTGGTTGCGTATCTGCCGTCGCCCCTGGACAAGCCGGTCATCAAAGCGCATAAGCCCGGGGACGAAACGAAAGAAATCCTCGTGAAGTGCGATCCGGCGGGCAGTCTGGTCGCCCTGGCGTTCAAAATCACGGGCGATGCGCATGGGGACCTCTATTTCCTGCGGATTTACCAGGGGACGCTCAAGTCGAGCAGCCGCGTATTGAACCCCAACCGGGACAAGAAGGAGAACCTCACCCGCCTGTTCGAGATGCACGCCAACGAACGGAAGCTGATCGATTCGGCGCAAGCGGGGGATATTGTTGCGGCGGTCGGTCTGAGGGAAACCCTGACCGGCGACACGCTCTGCGACACGAAGAAGCCGGTTGTTCTGCCCAGTATTACGTTTCCCCAGACGGTGATTACGATGTCGATCGAGCCCCGATCGGCTGCGGAACGGGCCAAACTCGCCGATGCGATGGAATCGCTTCGCCGGGAAGATCCCACGTTCTCGTACAAGATCGACCCCGATACGGGGCAGACTGTCATCAGCGGCATGGGCGAGCTGCACCTGGAGATCCTTCAGCACAAGCTGGTGAAAGAAAAGCGTGTGGATGTGCGGGTGGGCAAGCCGCGGGTGGCCTACAAGGAGACGATCACACGAACCGCGCGGGCGGAGGGGAAGTTTGTCCACCAGTCCGGTGGCAGGGGCCAATACGGTCACGTGGTTCTGGAAGTGGAGCCCTTGATGACTCCAGATGGGCACGCGGAATCGCGAATCGGTTTCGCAGCCGACGTGTCGTCCGATAAAATTCCGCACGAGTATATTGGAGCCGTGGAGCGTGGCGTGAGGGAGTCCGCGGGCAATGGGGTCCTCGCGGGGTACACGGTGATCGGCGTCAAGGCCACGGTCGTTGACGGGTCCTACCATTCGGTGGATTCTTCGGAGCTGGCGTTCGAGCAGGCGGCGGCGTTTGCCCTCGAAAGGGCCCTCAAAGAGGCCGGTCCGGTGCTTCTGGAGCCGGTTATGCGGGTTCAGGCCGTGGTCCCGGACTCGTACCTCGGCGCCGTCCAGGCGGACCTGCTGTCCAAACGCGGTATGATTACCGACTGTCGCGTGCATGGCAACACGCGGGTGGTGGACGCCAAAGTTCCCCTCGTGGAACTCTTCGGCTATTCGAGTGATATTCGCAGTCTGACCGCCGGGCGGGGCAGCTTTACCATGGAACCGCTGACCTACGAGAGGGTTCCGGACCACGTTGCCCAGGGGATTCTCTTTTGACATCGCGAGAAAAAGATGGAATTTTCAGATTTTTTGCTTTCGCGTTGTTGACAGGTGCTCAGTCTGATGATAATCTTGCACTTTTCCAGTTGTAGCGAGCAGCGTCATGGATGACGTTGCGATACGTAGTTACGCTGTGGCATGTCTGTTTTTGCCATCAAGGATGGCGCAACGGGTGTTCAGTAGGAACACGGGGCGAGGCGAAGCCCGAAAGAGCTTTGCCTGGGTCCGATGAGGGCCTGAAGCCCTGTATCTAAGGAAGGCCAGGTCGGCCGCCGACGCCCGGCAGGAGTTTCACAAGGGCGTCGGATGGGCCCAGTTGCCTTTCCTGCCTTTAACCAAGTGTGCGATATGGGCCGGCGTGGAGAGTGTCTCTGCTGCGGGCTGAGTGTGTCGCCGCAGGGTCGTGGTAGGTGGTGTTGTCGTGATTGTACCTGTGCCGGGCACAAGGGTTTCCGGCGTAGGCGGACCTGATGGTGGTCCTCAAGGAGCATTATGGCTGCCGAAAGTGAAAAGATAAGAATCCGGATGGAGGCGTACGACCATCGTACGTTGGATGCGTCCGCGAAAGAGATCGTGGAGCATGCCCGGCGGACGAACGCCCGGGTGAGCGGACCGGTGCCGCTGCCGACGAGGATCGAGAGATATACGGTGCTGCGCAGTCCCCACGTCGACAAGAAGTCGCGGGAGCAGTTCGAGCTGCGGACGCACAAGCGTCTTATCGATATCCATGAAGCCAATGCCCGGACGGCCGAGGTGTTGAACCGGCTGGTCGTGCCCGCGGGCGTGTTTGTAAAGATCAAAGCGTAGGACGTCGGGATATGACGATGTTACTTGGCAAGAAAGTGGGGATGACCCAGGTGTACGACGAGGCGGGCCGGCTGACCCCGGTAACCGTCATCCAGGTGGGTCCGTGCACTGTTACACAGGTCAAGACCAGCGAGGCCGACGGATACAACGCGGTCCAGTTGGGTTTTGAGGATGTCAAGCCGTCGCGTCGGACGGAGCCGGAAGTGGGCCATGCCCGCAAGGCGAATACGGATCCCAAGCGGTTCGTCCGGGAGTGGCGATTGCCGGCAAAGGCCGAGTCGCCATACAAGACGGGAGATTCCATCACCGTGAAGGTGTTCGAGGGAATCGCGTCGGTGGACGTGGTGGGCACCAGCAAGGGCAAGGGGTTCGCCGGGCCCATGAAACGCTACGGGTTCAAGGGCTTCCCGGCCTCGCACGGAACGGAGCGAAAGCACCGGGCCCCCGGCTCGATATCGAGCCACGCGATGAATGCCGGTATGGGTGGCGGCTGCAAGAAGGGCAAACGCATGGGCGGCCACATGGGCGACGTGCGGGTGACCAGCAAGAATCACAAGCTCGTGGCCATCGATGAAGAGAACAACCTCCTGGTCGTCAAAGGAGCCATTCCCGGGCCGGCCGGCGGCTACTGCATAGTGAAAAAGGCCAAGAGCCTCGGTCTATAGTGTGGATTGCGACATGATTGATTTGGCTGTATACAATACCAGCGGGCAGCAGGTAGAAACGATCCGGGTCGATGAGTCGGTCCTCGGCGGATGCGTACGGTACGCACTGCTCAAGCAGGCCATCGTGATGTACCACGCGAACAAGCGCGTGGGCACTGCGACGACCAAGAGCCGGGGCGTCGTGGCGGGCTCCACCAAGAAGGTATATCGGCAAAAGGGCACGGGCAACGCTCGGATGGGTACCCGTCGGGCCGGTGGCAAACGGGTCGGCGGCGGCATGACGTTTGCGAAGAAGCCGCGGGATTTCAGCCAGCGGATGCCTAACAAGCAGAGAAGGCTGGCGAGGGATTCCGCCGTGCTCGCCAAGCTGCGAAGCCACAGCGTCGTCGTCGTGGACGGCCTGTCCTTCGAGAAGCCGCAGACGAAGCAGTTCGCCGGCGTGCTGAAGAATCTCAAGATCGACCAGAGCTGCCTCGTGGCGATCCGAGAATACGATGCAAACGTTCATAAGTCAGCCCGAAACGTGAGTCGCGTCGATGTGCTCCCGGTGGCCGACCTGAACGCAGCGGCGATTGTGAATCATAAACAGATGCTCTTCACAAAAGAGGCGTTGAACTCGTTCCTGGATCGCAGTGCGGTCGGCAGCGAGGAGAGCGCGACGGCGTAGGCCGTCGATCGTGATAGAGTGGGTCGAAGGTTTTGAATCGAGTTATCGATGGATGACTACAGCGTTATCGTCCGGCCGATTGTCACCGAGCAGGGGATGCACTTCGCGAATGTGAAGGGCGCCTACGCGTTCGAGGTGAACAAGAAGGCGAACAAGACGGAAATCAAGAATGCCGTGGAACGGATCTACGGGGTCAAGGTCGAGAAGGTGCGGACCGCGAACCGGGTCGGCAAGCGGCGTCGGCGAGGCCGAGTGATGGGCGTTACGTCGGCGTGGAAGAAGGCCGTGGTGTACCTCGAGGCCGATCACCACATTGATCTGTTCTGATCCGGTGGATCCTGGAAAGAGATAGGCGTATGGGAATTCGAATCTACAGACCGACAAGCGCGGGGCGGCGGAACAGCTCGGTGAACGATTATGCCGAACTGACCCGGACCAAGCCTGAGAAGACGCTGTGCAAGAGAATCGGCAAGTGCGGCGGCAGGAATCACAGCGGCAAGGCAACGGTGCGATTCCGCGGCGGCGGCGCCAGGCGCATTTATCGGCTCATCGATTTCAAGCGGAACAAGGATGGCATGACGGCCAAGGTCGCGAGTATCGAGTACGATCCTTGCCGGACGTGTTTTATCGCGCTGCTCCAGTATGAGGATGGGGAGAAGCGGTATATCCTCGCCCCCCTGGGTATCGCCGTAGGCGACGTGCTGGAAAGCGGCATGGTGTGCGAGCCGAAGACGGGCAACTGCATGCCGTTGATGTCGATTCCGGCCGGGTTGGAAGTGCATAACGTCGAGATGACCGCGGGGCAGGGCGGCAAGATGGTGCGTGGCGCCGGAAGCGTGGCGAAGATCGTGGCCAAGGAGGGCGACTGGGTAACGCTGATCCTGCCGAGCGGCGAGATGCGCATGGTGCGCAAGGAGTGCCGTGCGACCATCGGGCGGGTGAGCAATCCGGATCACCAGAACATTCGGATTGGCAAAGCAGGTCGGATGCGGCATCTGGGCAAGCGGCCGCATGTCCGAGGCAAGGCCCAGAACCCGGTTGACCATCCGATGGGTGGCGGCGAGGGGCGGTCCAACGGTGGACGGCACCCGTGCTCGCCGAGCGGGGTGCTGGCCAAGGGTGGCAAGACGAGGAATCCGCGGAAGACCAGCAATACGAGGATCATTCGAAGGCGTCGGAACACAACGCTGGGACAGTTGGTGCTGTAAGGGCTTGATGTCGCAAGGCGGCCCGGAGAGACGTGCCGGGGCCTGGAGACGTTGAACGAGAGCAAGACGATGGGAAGATCTCTTAAAAAAGGACCGTTTGTCGATGAGAAGCTGCTTGGCAAGGTGAGCAAGCAGGCGAGCGAGGGGACTCGCAACGCGATCAAGACGTGGGCACGACGTTGTACGATCGTCCCGGAGTTTGTCGGCTTCACGTTCATGGTCCATAACGGCAAAGTGTTCAACAAGGTTTTCGTTACGGAAGACATGGTGGGCCACAAGCTGGGCGAGTTCTCGCTCACGCGGACCTTCCGGGGACACTCGAGCAAGAAGATAAAGTAACGCATGCGGGTTGACTGCGGGGATCGCAAGGGTCGACCGAGCCTGAGGCATGGTGTATGTTGAGTCCTACGAAACTGAAAGAAGTATCCAAGCGGCAGGGTGTGACCGTCGAGGGTCTGGCGAGGAGCATCGTGCGGGGCGGCATGAACATGAAGGACGCCGTTTCCGCCATCAAGAACTGGGAGAGGGGGCTGATGAGGCCTCTTCCGACGGCCGAGGATGTTCGGAAGATGGCGGAAGCTCTCTCGGTTGAGCCGACGGCGATCAGCGACTGGGAGTCGTCGTATCAGTATGCTCCGATGACCGCTCGCAAAGTCCGCCTCGTCACGGCGTTGATCGTGGGTCGGCGCGTGCAGGACGCGATCGACACGCTGAAGTTCACTCGAAAGCGGGCGGCGCCGATGGTGGACAAGGTGCTCAAGGCCGCCATGGCGGACGCGGACGAGCAGCAGGCGGACGTCGATACGCTGTATGTGAAGGAGGCGCGGGTGGATGAGGCCGGCATTCGGCTGGGCACGAAGCGGTGGATACCGAAGGATAGGGGTCGGGCCCATCCGATTCGCAAGAAGGCCTGTCATATCCATGTGACCGTGAGCCAGGCGTGAGAAGGCTTAGTTAGAACGAGAATCGAGATACCGGACTATGGGTCAAAAGACATCTCCAATAGGGTTTAGAACGGGCGTCACGCTGGGGTGGCAGAGCACGTGGTTCGCGCCGAAGGCCAACTATGGTGACTTCCTCGTCGAGGACCAGAAGATTCGCAAGTATATCGACGGCCGGTTCAATCGGCAGATGCCCAAGGGGGCGGTCGCGAAGGTTGAGATCATCCGGACGCGCAATGAGGTGAACGTTACCCTGCACAGCGGGCGACCCGGTGTCGTGATCGGTCCGCGGGGCGGGGAGGTGGATAAGCTTCGCGAGGAATTGGAGGGGGTCACCGGCCGCAAGGTGACGGTGAATGTGATAGAGATCAAGGAGCCGGATCTGAACGCGGCGCTGGTCGGCGAGGGAGTCGCCGAGCAGCTCGGCAAACGAGCGTCGTTCCGGCGGACGATGAAACAGTTCTGCGAAGCGGCGATGAACGCCGGGGCCAAGGGTGTGAAGATCACCTGTGCCGGACGGCTGGCGGGCTCGGAGATGGCTCGGACCGAGACACAGAAGATCGGGAGCATCCCGCTGCACACGCTCGACGCCGACGTCGATTATGCTCAGGCGACCGCCCGGACCACCTATGGGGCGATCGGAATCAAGGTGTGGATCTACAAAGGCAAGTTCGGCGAGGAGTTGGTAGCGCTGGATCGAGACCGTCGACGGCCGCCCAGACGAATGGGGCCGCGGTCCGGAGGAAGACCCGGGGAGAGGCAACAAGGGCAGGGCGGGCGCGAGACGGGCGCACCGGACCGTGGGTCGGCGTCATCCCCGCAGCAAGAGGGCCGGTCCTGAGCGGACGCCCTGAAGGATTGAGAGGTTATCTATGGCGATGATGCCAAAGAGAGTCAAATACCGTAAAAGCCAGCGCGGCAAGATGAAAGGCAACGCCCATCGCGGCAACTATGTCGCGTTCGGCGACTACGGCCTTCAGTCGCTGGAGATGAGCTGGGTGACGGCCAAGAACATCGAGGCCGGCCGCGTGGCGGCGACGCATTATCTGCGCAGGGAAGGGAAAGTGTACATCCGGATCTTCCCGGCCAAGCCCATTAGCGGCAAGCCGCTGGAGACCCGTATGGGTAAGGGTAAGGGCGAGCCCGAGTACTGGGTGGCCCGCGTCCGCCCGGGGCAGATCTGCTTCGAGATCGGCGGCGTCAGCGAGGAAGTGGCAAAGCAGGCGCTGTCGCGCGTGGCGCATAAGATGCCCGTCCGTTGCCGTCTTGTGAAACGTGGGCACGGGATCTGAGAGGGGACACGAAGGTGAAAGCCAAGCAGTTGAGAGAAATGAGCCAGGACGAGCTGCAGACGACATTGCAGGATCTCGAGAAACGCCTGTTTGAGCTCCGGTCGCAGGCAGTGACGGAGAAGCTGGAGAACTCGAAGGGTATTATCAACGCCAGGCGGGACATCGCCCGGATCAAGACCGTTTTGCACCAGAAGAGTGCGTAGACACTGCCGTTGCGAATCGCTGGAAGTCGCCGATATGGAAACAACCAAGAAAGTCAAGACGCTGACGGCAACCGTCAGCAGCAAGAGTGGAAGCAAGAGCATCCGGGTGACGATCGACTACAAGGTCAAGCACCCGAAATATGGCAAGTATATCCGGCGCCGGACGAAACTGGCCGTGCATGATGAGTTGAACGCCAGCGGCGTCGGCGACGTTGTGGAAATCACCGAGTCTCGCCCGTACAGCAAGATGAAGAGTTGGCGTGTGGTTCGCGTGATCCAGAAGGCCGTGCAGGCGTAAGATCCGATACGAGATGCAGATACTATGATTCAGAACGAAAGCATGTTGGAGATCGCCGACAACTCGGGTGTGAAGTCGGCGCAGTGCATTCACGTCATGGGCAAGACCAGTGCACGGGGCCAGTTCACACGGGGTACGGCGACTGTCGGCGACGTGGTGTGCGTGGCGATCAAGAAGTCGCTTCCGACGTGCCAGTTGGACGACAAGAAGGTGCACAAGTGCGTGATTATCCGCACGAAGACGGCGGTAAAGCGGCCGGACGGCAGCTATGTGAAGTTCGACAGCAACGCGGCCGTGATGATCGACGGGGAAGGCAATCCCATCGGGACCCGCATCTTCGGAGCCGTCGCTCGGGAACTGCGGGAAAAGAACTACATGAAGATCATTTCGCTGGCCGGCGAGGTTGTGTAGGAACGGCCGGAAGAAACGTGGGACTTCAGTTGGATACGAAGAGGCGGATACATGGCCTTACATGTGAAAAAGGGTGACACGGTAGAGATCATCGCCGGCGACCACAAGGGCAACACGGGTCGGGTGCTGCATGTCTACCCGGACGACAACATGGTGCTGATCCAGGGACAGAACCTGGCGAAGAAGCACGTTCGACCGTCGCGGCGGAACCCGCAAGGCGGGCGGATCAGCGTCGAGCAGCCGATCCACATCAGCAACGTGCTGCCGGTCAGCCCGAAGACGTCCAAGGGCAGCCGGGTGCGCTACCAGCAGTCCGCGGACGGCGGCAAGAAGCGGGTGGCCAGCGATGGTACCGAGATTGGCGTCATCCGGAAAGTGAAGAAGTAGCCCCGTCGTGGTATGGGCGTGATGCGGCGTGATGCGGCGTGATGCCGCTGAAATCGAGTAGAAGAGATTATGGCGCGTTTGAAAGACCTGTACAAAGCGAAGATCGTTGCGGAACTCCGGAAAGAGTTCGGGTATTCGACGGTCATGGCCGTCCCGAAACTGGAGAAGGTCGTCATCTCGATGGGCGTCGGCAAGGCCACGCAGGACAAGAAGTACATCGAGCTGGCACGGAAGGATCTGGCGACGATCAGCGGCCAGTTGCCGGCAGTATGCAAGGCCCGCAAGAGCGTGTCGAACTTCAAGGTCCGCCAGGGGCAGGAGACCGGCTTGAAGGTGACGCTCCGCGGGGCGAGGATGTACGAGTTCATGGACAGGCTGATCAACCTGGCGATCCCGCGAATCCGCGACTTCCGCGGCCTGGACCCGAACAGCTTCGACGGGCGCGGGAATTACTCGATGGGCGTGGGGGAGCAGAGCGTGTTCCCTGAGATCAACCCGGCCAAGGTCGAGTTCCAGCAGGGGATGAATATCACGGTGGGCACGACGGCCCGGACGGATGAGGAGGCGCGCAGGCTGCTGTCCTTGTTCGGGATGCCGTTCCGGGGCCAGGCTACGAGCAAGGCAATCGAGTAGTCGGGGTTTGCGTCAGTTCAGTGGAGTGCGTTGATGTCAACGAAGGCATTAGAGCTAAAAGTCAAGAAGAAGCCGAAGTTCCGCGTCAGACAGTACACCCGTTGTGAGTTGTGCGGGCGATCTCATGCCGTGTACAAGAAGTTCAAGGTCTGCCGGATTTGCTTCCGGAAACTGGCGAACGAAGGCAAGATCCCGGGTGTGAAAAAAGCAAGCTGGTGATTTCTGGGGCGGCGAACGAGCCAGGAGCCGGAACGTGCAGGATAGGATACTATGAGTTGGAGCGACCCGATAGCGGACATGCTGACACGAATTCGCAACGCGACCCGGACGGGCAAGCCCGCGGTCGATGTGAAGGCGTCCAAGGTGTGTCAAGGCATTGCGGAAGTCCTCAAGACGGAAGGCTATATTGAGGGCTATGACCGCATCGACGACGGCAAACAGGGCTTTCTGCGAGTCACCCTGAAGTACGATCCGGACGGCGGGTCGGTGATTACGGAGATCAAGCGGATCAGCAAGCCCGGGTGCCGCAGGTATTCTTCGGTGGACGATCTCCCGGTTGTTCTGGGGGGGATGGGGATCACCATCGTGTCCACGAGCAAGGGGATAGTCAGCGATCGCAACTGCCGCGAGAACAAAGTCGGCGGCGAGGTTCTTTGCACGGTATACTAAATGAGTCGAATAGGCAATAAACCTGTTGATGTGCCCAAAGGGGTGAAGGTCGAGCACGCGAACCGGATCGTGAAAGTGACGGGTCCGCAGGGGTCGGCGCAGGTCGCGTACGATCCGTGTCTGACCGTCACCGTGGACGACGCGGGCAAGAAGATCACGATCGTGAACCCGCAACCGGAAATCCGCCGGAACAAGGAACTCCACGGCACCACGCGAGCGCTGATCGCGAACATGATGGTCGGCGTCACCACGGGGTACCAGAAGAAGATGGAGATCTACGGGACCGGGTACAGCGTGAAGGAGCAGGGCGGCAAGCTCGTTCTGACGGTGGGGTTTGCCCATACCGTTGAACTGCCGGTCCCCAAGGGCGTGAAAGTGACGATCGACGTGGCGGCTACGCGAGGCAATGAGGTGCCGGCCAAGTTCACCCTATCCGGGCTGGACAAGTGCGCGGTGGCGCAGTTCGCCGTGGATGTTCGAAGAGTGAAGCCGCCCGAGCCGTACAAGGGCAAGGGTATCCGTTACGCCGATGAGCAGATCCGCCACAAGGTCGGCAAGGCGTTCGCCTCGGGCGGGGCGTAAGAGAGAGTTCGGCAAGAGCCGCCCACGGTGGGCGGGTGTGGATTGAAACGGCTGGTATGAAGACGCAACAACACAAGAAAGCGGCGCTACGGCGCAAACGTCACGTGCGGAAGAAGGTCAGCGGAACGTCCGACAGGCCGCGTCTGTCGGTCTTTCGGTCGAACCGCAACATCTACGCACAACTGATTGATGACACAGCGGGCGTTACGTTGGTGGCGGCCAGCACGCAGGTCAAGGGCCTTCGCGGGCAGTTGCCGCATGGCGGCAATCGGAAGGCGGCCGAAGCGGTTGGCGAGACGCTTGCGAAGAAAGCGCTCGATGTCGGCATCAAGTCCGTGTGTTTCGATCGAGGCCCGTACAAGTATCACGGGCGGATAAAGTCACTTGCCGATGCGGCAAGAAAGGCAGGTCTGGCCTTCTAACGAGGGCCACTTGAAACTGGGAGACGACATTGGCAGCAGAACCAGTCAGGACACCTGAATACGAAGAGAAGCCGTTCGAAGATACGGTTGTCAAGATCTATCGGTGTGCGAAGGTCGTGAAGGGTGGGCGTCGATTCAGCTTCGCGGCCCTCGTGGTTGTGGGCGATCGCGCCGGGTGCGTCGGCATCGGCTACGGGAAGGCCAATGAAGTGCCCAACGCGGTCGAAAAAGGGATCAAAGACGCGAAGAAGATGTTGTACAAGGTCCCGTTGGTCGGTAGCACGATCCCGCACCAGGTGATCGGCAAGTACAGGGCCACGAAGATCGTTCTGGCGCCGGCGAGCCCGGGTACGGGCGTGATCGCAGGGTCCAGCGCGCGGGCGGTCCTGGAATACGCCGGGATTCACGATGCGTTGACGAAGGTTTATGGCAGCACGTCCGCCAAGAACGTCGTCAAGGCTACCATTAACGGCTTGTTGAAGCTCCGAAGCAAAGAAACGGTCCAGGCTCTACGAGGCGTTGCACTGTCGTAATCGCAACCATGGCCTAGTGGGTGATCTGAATGTTAAGTCATGAAATTACTTCTGTCGTAGGTAAGCACAAAGCACGTAAGCGCGTCGGACGCGGCCGCGGGTCGGGTCTGGGTAAGACCGCGGGCCGGGGGAGCAAAGGCGCCCTGAGCAGGTCCGGCGCAACGCGCTTCTCTCTCTACCAGGGCGGACAGATCCCCCTGTTCCGGCATCTACCGAAGCGAGGGTTCAACAACAAGAACTTCGCGACGCGGTTTGAGATCGTCAATGTATCCGAGTTGGAACGGTTCGACGACGGGATGCAGGTGGGCATCGAGCAGCTCACGCAGGCGGGCCTGGTGGGCGGCGGCGCCAGCAAGGTAAAGATCCTCGGCGACGGGGAGTTGACGAAGAAGCTGCAGGTCGCCGCGCACAGGTTCAGCAAGAGCGCCGAGCAAAAGATTCTCGACTGCGGCGGCACCGCGACGAAAATCGCGACTGAGGTCAAGCCGATCAAACGCAAACAGAAGCAGCATGGTTAGGAGTCTCATCGTCGTGCGTGAGACGGACCGACCGTGCGACGTGTGGAGAGCAATCCAGTGATTGGAACAGTGGTCAATATCTTCCGGATCCAGGACCTGCGGAACAAGATCCTGTTTACCGTGGCGTTGCTGGCGATCTACCGGGTCGGGTTCCATATCCCGATCCCGGGGTTCAACCAGAGCAAGATTCAGGCACTGGCCGACAATCGGGATACGAACAGCCCCTTGGGCAGGGCGGCGGAGTACCTGCAAATCTTCACGGGCGGCACGCTGAGCCAGAGCAGTCTGTTCGGGCTCGGGATCATGCCCTATATCACGGCCTCCATCATTCTGATGCTTCTCGGGGAGGTGATCCCCTCGCTCAAGAAGCTGCGGCAGGAAGGCCAGACGGGGTACAAGAAGATCCAGGAGTATACACGGTATCTCACCGTGCTGATTTGCGTCATTCAAGCGCTCATGTACATGCAGATGCTCATGCGTGGGGACCAGTTGATCTACGAGGGGATGGAACGCATCGCGATCTTCCTCGGCGTGATCGCGATGACGGCCGGCACGATCTTCCTGATGTGGCTCGGCGAGCAGATCGATGAATACGGCATCGGAAACGGCATCAGCCTGATCATCATGGCCGGCATCATCGCCCGGATGCCGTGGGCGATGTATCAACTGTTTGGGCAAATGAGCTTCCGGGTCGAGGCGGAAACCGGGAGCATCGGACCTGCGAAGGTCCTGTTCCTGGGCGTGGCGTTCGTCTTCGTCGTCGCCGGGGCGATCCTGATCACCCAGGCCCAGCGACGGATCCCGATCCAGCAGGCCAAGCAGATGCGGGGCCGGCGGATGTATGGCGGCGCCCGGCACTACCTGCCGTTGCGGGTCAATCACGGCGGCGTGATGCCGATCATCTTTGCGTCCAGCTTCATGATGTTCCCTCCGATTCTCATCGAGTACATTGCCAACGTGTTTCCGCAATCGATGGTCCTGGCGAGAATGCAGCAGGCCATGGACCCCGGGGCGTACACCTACAATGTCCTGTATATGTTGCTGATCTTCGTATTCGCCTACTTCTGGGTGACCGTGCAGTTCCAGCCGAGAGAAATGGCGAAGAACCTGCGGGATTCCGGCAGCTTCATCCCGGGTCTTCGACCGGGCCGAAGGACCGCGGAATACCTCGAAACCGTCATGACGCGGATCACCTACTACGGCGCCGCGTTTCTGGCCGCCATCTCGATTATTCCCATGGTGGTTTCCTACGGGATCGGAATCGACTGGCGGGTGACGACGTTCCTCGGCGGCACCGGATTGCTGATCGTGGTGAGCGTTTCGCTGGACCTCGTGCAGAAGATCGAAGCGAACCTCCTGATGCGAAGCTATGAAGGCTTCACGTCGTCCGGGCGAATCAAGGGGGCGTACGCATGAAAATCGTTCTTCTGGGCGCGCCCGGCGCGGGCAAAGGGACTCATTGCAAGCGGGTTGCCGAACGGTATGGGATCGTCCACCTTTCCAGCGGCGACATCCTGAGACGCGAGCGCGCCGAGGGCACTGAGCTTGGGAAGAAGGCGCAGCAGTATATGGATGCCGGGGCGCTGGTGCCCGACGAGCTGATTGTGGAAATGATGAGCCGAGCCGTGCAGAAGGCGTCGGCCGGATATGTCTTGGACGGTTTCCCGCGGACCGTGAATCAGGGCCAGGTCCTGGACAAGTCACTCGCGGCGCAGGGCGATGGGATCGACATGGTGATTAATCTGGAGGTCGATGACCGGGTGGTCGTCGAGCGAATCACCGGTCGCCGGAGTTGCCCGAAATGCGGTGCGGTGTACCATGTGAAGAACATGCCGCCGAAGAAGGATGGGGTCTGCGACAAGGATGGGATCGGCCTCGTCCAGCGGCCTGATGATACGGAAGAGGTGGTCCGGAATCGTTTGGAGACCTACTATCGGCAGACCAAGCCGGTTGTGGATTACTATAAATCCGGGCGGACGGTACACGACATCGACGGCAATGGCGACGCGGATGTCGTAGCCAAGGTGATCTTCCGGAAGCTGGACCCCCTCGCTCGGAAGAAGAAGTAGGGGGCTCGCCGGCGGAAGACCGGTGGTTGCCCGAAAACGAAGTCGCAGAATGGCTATAACGCTTCGCAGCCGAAGAGAAATCGAGTTGATGCGTCAGGCGGGAGCCGTTGTAGCCGACGTTCTTTCAGAACTACAGAGAATTGCGGTGCCGGGCGCAACGACGGCCCATTTGGACGGCGTCGCGCTGCGGATGACGGCCACTGCGGGAGCGGAGGCCCTGTTCAAGGGTGTTCGCAGCCCGCAGGCTCGTCGGCCCTTCCCGGGCGCCATCTGTGCGTCGGTGAACGACGAAGTGGTGCATGGCATCCCGTCCGACAAGGCAGTGCTGAAGGCGGGCGATATCCTGAGCATCGACTTTGGCGTGCGGCTCAATGGGTACTGCGGGGACGCAGCGGTGACGGTCCCGATCGGAGAGATCACGCCGGAAAACCGCCGGCTGGTCGATACGACGCGGGAGGTGCTGGGGATTGCGATCTCGCTGGCAAAGCCGGGGGTCCGGTGGAGCCAGGTCGCCGGCAGGATGCAGGACCTTGCCGAGACTCGTGGGTTCTCGGTGGTCCGGGACTTCGTCGGGCATGGGATCGGGTCCAGGATGCACGAGGACCCGAAGGTCCCGAACTTCGTCAGCGAAGAGCTGCTGGCGGACGACATCCTGCTGACCGAGGGCATGGTGATTGCGGTCGAGCCGATGATCAATGCCGGCGGGTATGCCGTCCGGACGGTGAACAACGGCTGGACCGTGGTGACGAAAGATGGAAAATGTTCCGCTCATTTTGAGCATACGATAGCCATCGTGAAAGGTGGCTGTGAAGTTCTGACAAGAGAACGGTAGTGTTCATGGCGAAGAAAGACGCGATCAGGCTGCAGGCAAAGGTCGTTGAAGCCCTGCCTAACGCCATGTTCAGGGTGGAGCTGGAGAACGGGCACAAGATCCTGGCTCACGTCTCCGGCAAGATGCGCATGAATTTTATCCGGATTCTTCCCGGGGATTTGGTCACGGTCGAAATGTCGCCGTATGACCTGACCCGAGGACGGATCGTGTTGCGTCATTGAAATCGGCCTTGGCCGCAGGCATCGGTGTCGGCGGGGCCTTTGAGTGCGTGGAATCGACTATGAAGGTAAGAAGCTCAGTCAAACGAATCTGTGAGAACTGCAAAATCGTTCGCCGCAAGGGCGTCGTGCGGGTGATCTGCTCGAATCCCCGGCACAAGCAGCGCCAGGGGTGATCGCCTGTGTTTGAGCGACGAACGATTCGGGTGCACAGGGTTACAGAGAGGACAGTTGGATTATGCCGCGTATAGTGGGTGTTGATATTCCGGACAACAAGTCGATCTGGATCTCGCTGACGTACATTCCGGGGATCGGCCGACACACGTCGGAGCTGATTCTCAAGGAAGCGCAGATTGAGCCGATGACCAAGTCCGGCAAGCTCAGCGAAGATGAGCTCAGCCGGATCACGCAGATCGTCGACCGCAACTATGTGGTCGGAGGTCAGTTGAGAAGGCAGGTCGCGCAGAACATCGCGAGGCTTCGCGATATCGCATGCTATCGAGGGATTCGGCACCGAAGGGGATTGCCCGTCCGGGGACAGCATACGCAGAGCAACGCACGCACCCGCAAGGGCCCTCGCAAGACGGTTGCCGGGAAAAAGGGTGTGAAGGAAGCACGCGGGTAACGCGGGAGAAACGGGAATCGTTCATCTGGAAGACGCTGAACACCAGAGCACGAGGACAAAGAGAGTCAAATGGCAAAGAGCGCAAAAAGAAAAGTCAGAAAGAACGTGGTTCGCGCGATCGTCCACATCAAGGCGTCGTTCAACAACACCCTGATTACGATCACGGACATGGACGGCGCGGCGATTTGTGCGAGTTCGGCGGGCTGTGTGGGCTTCAAAGGCTCTCGCAAGAGCACGCCGTTCGCCGCACAGCAGGCGGCGCAGAGTTGTGCGAACGTCGCCATGCGAAATGGCGTGCGGGAAGTGGAGATACGAGTCAAGGGCCCCGGCGCCGGGCGGGAATCCGCGATCTCCGCACTGCAAGGGGCGGGGCTGCGGATCGCCTCGATCGAGGACGTGACGCCGCTGCCGCACAATGGGTGCCGACCGCCGAAGCGTAGACGTGTATAGGACTCCGGGAAGGTCTGAGGAGATCAATTAGTATGGGACGTTATGTAGGTCCATCCTGCAGGATTTGCCGCCGCGAGGGAATGAAACTGTTCCTGAAGGGCGCGAAGTGTGAAACGGCCAAGTGCCAGGTCGAGCGCAGACAGCGCAGTCTGGCTCCGGGCATGCATGGCTGGCGCAAGGGACGCCTGAGCGAATACGGCGTCCGGCTGCGCGAGAAGCAGAAGATCAAGCGGTATTACGGGGTCTACGAGCAGCAATTCATGCGGTTCTACCACGAGGCGGCCCGGCTGCCGGGCAATACGGGCGAGAACCTCCTGCAATTGCTCGAACGGCGCCTGGACAACGTGGTGTACAAGTTGAATTTCGCCGCCTCTCGCAAGGCGGCCCGGCTGCTCATCACGCACGGTCACATCCGCATCAACGGACGAAAGGTCGATATCGCCGGCTATATCACGAAGATCGGCGACAAGATCACGATCAAGGACTCTGAGAAGAGCGTCAAGCAGGTCAAGCAGCAGCTTGAGAGCAATCCGAATTTTACCACCCAGGGTTGGCTGCAACTGGATCGTGAAAAGCCGGCGGCAACGATTGTCGCGATGCCCACAAGGCCGGATATCCAGATTCCCGTGGAAGAACAGTTGGTGGTGGAATTCTGTTCGAGGTGACGGTGAACTGGGGAATCGAAATACGGAATCACAGCATGCAAACGGTGGGCGGGCAGTCCGTATTCGGCTGTGTGCTTAGGGATGGTAGTTCAGATCGGAGGCCTGTATGCGAGTGACGTGGCGCGGTTTAGAGTTGCCGACTCGTGTGGAAAAAGACGCTGGTGTCTCGACGGACAGATACGGCCGGTATATCATCGAGCCGTTCGAACGGGGTTTCGGCACCACGGTCGGCAACAGTCTCAGACGCGTGTTGCTTTCCTCGCTGGAAGGAAGCGCGGTGACGTCGATCAAGATCGCGGGCGTGGACCATGAGTTCACCTCGATCGCCGGCGTCATGGAAGACACGACGGATATTGTCCTGAACGTCAAGAGCCTGGTGATTCGTCTGCAGGGGGCCGGCCCCAAGACGATGAAGGTTTCGACCAACAAGGCCGGGGTGGTGACTGCCGCTCAGATCGTGGCCGACCCGGCGATCGAAGTGATCAGCAAGGACGTCGTTCTGGCAACCTTGACGGAGGACGTCAAGTTCGAGATGGAGATGGTGGTCGATAACGGTCGCGGTTACGTTCCGGTTTCGGACCGCATCGCGGACGCCGACCGCTTCGAGCAGGAGATCGGGCGGATTCACCTGGACGCGGTGTACTCCCCGGTGACGCGCGTCCGCTACACCACCGAGAACACGCGCGTCGGTCAGCGTACGAACTATGACAAGTTGATTCTGGAGATCTGGACGAACGGGACGATCACGCCGGAAATGGCGCTCGTCGAGGCGGCCAAGATCCTCCGAAAACACATCAATCCGTTCGTGCAGTACTTCGAGATCGGCGAGGAAACCGTTGCGGGCGAGCTGCCGGCGGAGGAACCGGAAAAACAGGTCGATCAGGAGCTCGAGGCGAAGCTCAATACGCCGATCCAGGAGTTGGAGCTGTCGGTGCGGGCCAGCAATTGCCTGGAATCGGTGAAAGTGGAAACCGTTCGTCAGCTCGTGCAGATGACGGATGCGGACTTGTTGAAGATCCGCAGCTTCGGGAAAACCTCGCTGCGTGAAATCAAGCGAAAGCTCGCCGACATCGGCCTTTCGCTTGGGATGAAGGACGTTGCTAAACCGGCCGAAGGGTAAGGGCCCCCCGACGAGATCTGTCCCGTTGGGGATCCCGAGCAGATTTGGGAATCTGGGATAGAAGAGGTAGTCTGACATATGCGTCATAGAGTTGCAGGACGCCAGTTGAGCAGGAACACGGCACACCGGCGGTCGTTGCGCCGGAACATGGCTCAATCGCTGATCGAGCATGAGACGATCTCGACGACCGTGCAGAAGGCGAAAGAGGTCAAGCCGTTCGTTGAGAAGCTCATCACCCTGGCCAAGAAGGGGAAACTTCAGCACCGGCGCCAGGCCATCGCACTGCTCGGCAATCGCAGCATCGTCGCCTTCGAAGAGGGCGAGCCGGTGAAGAAGGGGACCGTTGTGGGCAAGCTCTTCAGCGAGTTGGCCCCTCGGTATCTGGACAGGCCGGGTGGGTATACGCGAATCGTACGTCTGTCGCTCCGACGGCTTGGCGACAACGGCGAGCTCGTACTGCTCCAGCTTCTGGGCGCCGACGAGCCCCTCAAGAGGGAACGTCGAGGCGCGTCGAAGAGGCGGACCCGCAGAAAGGCGAAGGCGGGCGCTCAGGCGCCTGCTGCCGGCGAGGCCAAGCCGGTTGAGTCGGCGGAGACGCCGGTTGCGGAAGCGCCCGAAGCGGCCCCGGAGCAGGAGAAGCAGTAGAGACGAGCCCTTCGAGGCTCGACTCGACGGCAATGAAGGACGGGCTGCGGGAGCATCATGGACGGCTGTGTGTTTTGCAGGATGGTGGCGGGAGAGATCCCGGTGACGAAGGTGTACGAGGACGAGGCGGTTCTCGCGTTCCTCGACATCGGGCCCATCAGCGACGGCCACACGCTTGTGATCCCCAAGAGACATTGCTCGCAGCTTGACGATTGCGACCCGAGCGTGCTGTCCGCCGTGGCGGTTCGTCTGGGCAGGATCGCCGGAGCGGTCGCCGCAGCGATGGAGGCCGAAGGCTATAACGTGCTTGTGAACAATGGCTCTGCCGCCGGGCAGGTGGTGAATCACCTGCACTTCCATATCATCCCGAGGAAGACCGGGGACAAAGTCGTCACCGGATGGCCGGCGTACAAGTACAAGGCAGGGCAGATTGAGGAGATCGCCGGTAGGATTCGTGCGAGTTTGTAGTGGCACCCGGCAGTCGTGAAACAAGTTGGATTTTTCTTTGACAGACAGTTGAA
>JBDKRX010000031.1:0-30391 GCA_039683175.1 Phycisphaerales bacterium | reverse complement strand
CCTCGATGGTCTGTTTCAGCAGCTTGGTGTCGTGGACGTTGGCACCCGCCACGACGACGCCCAGAGGACCGCCGTCGGCCTCGACAATCACACTTCGCTTGGTGCCGTTTTTCCCGCGATCCGTGGGGTTCGGACCGACTTGATCCCCCCAAAGCGCGCTTTGCCCATCGCGCCGTCGGCGCTCTGCCATCGCCAGTCGACCCCGCCCAATTCCTCGCAGTCCTCGACCAGCGTCACCCAGATCCGTTTCAGGACGCCTTTGTGCACCCATCGCTGGAAGGTACGATGGACGGAAGAATCGTCGCCAAACTGCTCGGGCAGGTGGTTCCATTGGCAGCCGCTGCGCATCTGGTAGATGATGCCGTTGAGGGCGGCTCGCTGGTCGATGCGATCCCGTCCCGTCCAACTGGGCGGGTCCAGTTCGTCCCAAATGGGTTGAATGACGTTCCACAACTCGTCACTGACCTGCCAAATCGTGGGAAGTGGCTTGATCTTCCGTCTCTGTCGTGCCATCCGTGGCTCCTTTCAATGGACTCCTACGGATGGTTATCGGCCAAAAGCACTGTTTTGAGATAGTTACTAAGCCGTCGCGACCACATTTCTCGTGCAGCTTCGCCAGCCTGGACAGTGCATCGCGACTCTTGCCACACCATACTCCCCAGAAGTGGAGCAGCACGACCTTGCCCCTCAGTTCTGCGAGAGTCACAGGCTCACCCTTGACCCATTCGGCCACCTGAAGCTCCGGTGCCGGCCTGCCAAAAGCCTTGAATCCGCTGATGGGTTCAAGCATAAACCAGTGTACATTGAACACTTGGCCTGGCTTCAGGGCAACTATCTCCCGATGCTCTTGATACTTGTCAAAGAAGGACTCCTGCGGCTCGACACATAGATTCAGATCGCGTCCGGCCGGACACAGAATGTCAAGTGTCATCTCATGCACGGGGGTATCGAGATGGCAATCCGCAGAAAAGAGGGGATACTGTGCCTTCGGTGCATCGTAGTAGAGTCTCACATGCACGTCAGAGAACATGGCCTTATCGCTCTGGACAATGCCTTTGATCCGGGCGAGCTTCTCAAGTCGCAGTGTATACGTCTCGGCCGGGTCCCCCCTGGCGATATAGAGACATCCCATTCGCTCAAATGACGCGTCTGTCGTGAAGCAGATGCCGTCTGCGCCCTGCCTGGCGAACTCGAAAGAGAAGACCCCATTGGCGTCTGTGCGATACCGCGGTGGTTGTTCGGTCAGGCGCACGGTCTGTGCCCTGTTGTCCCACACCAGGCATTCGCCCGTGTAAACACGTGCGTCGGGTACCGGGACGCCGTTGGCATCGACAACTGTTACGGTCTTGATCCGCTCCTCGAAATGATCCTGTCCCCGGCTCGCCTGGGACGTCACAGCCAGAACGGCCAAGCCAATGACGCCAAGCCGCACTCCCTTGTCATACATCTCGCTTTCCTCCACACGATCTCTGTTTGCATGTCGCCTCAGGCACCGGTGTTCCCCAGCAGTTTGAGGCAGTAGCGGTCGGTCATGCCGGCGATGTAGTCGCAGACCGCCCGCTCCAGGCCGTGCTGGGGGATGAACCGCTGGAAATAGCCCGGCATTCCCTCCGGCTTGCGACACAGCCGCTCGAACAACTCGCCGAGCCAGCCTTCCACCTTCTTGGCGGTCTGCACGAGCGACTCGTGATGATAGAACCGCCGGAGCAGGAAATCCTCCAGGTCCCGGAGTCTGCGGTCGTCCTCGGCCGACAGCGAGATCAGATTCTCACTCCTGGCGCACGCCTCGGCGGCAGTCCGAATCCCCGCCGCGTCGATGTTCGCTCGACTGGTCTCGATGCAGTCGCCGACGAGGACGTCGATGATCGCCTTGGCCGTGCGGGTCCGGCGAATCGTCCAGTCGTCGATCTCCTTTGCTTGGACATGGTGCTCCGCCTCCACAAAAATCTCGATGTCCTGCATCGACTCCGATTCGAGCAGCCGGGCTCGCATCCCGTCCTCCAGGTCGTGGCAGTTGTACGCGATGCGGTCGGCCAGGTCCGCGGCCTGCCCTTCCAGCGTGCAGTTGGCCTCTGCGAACTCACGTCCCTCCGGCTGATCGTATCGGCTCCTGTGCTTGGCCAGGCCCAGGCGGGTCTCGTACATCAGGTTCAGGCCCATGAACTGCGGATACGGATGTTCGAGCAGATCGACAATCCGAAGCGACTGGGCGTTGTGCTCGAACCCGCCGTGATCGGCCATCAAAGCGTCCAACGCCGCCTCTCCGGCGTGGCCGAACGGCGAATGGCCCAGGTCGTGCGCCAGGCAGATCGCCTCGGTGAGCGTCTCGTTCAGTCCCAGCGTTCTCGCGAGGGTCCGGCCGATCTGGGCGACCTCGATGCTGTGCGTCAGTCGCGAGCGGTAATAGTCGTCCAGGCCCGGCGTGAAGACCTGCGTCTTGCCTTCCAGACGCCGGAAGGCCGAACTGTGGATGATCCGGTCCCGGTCCCGCTCGAAATCCGAGCGATAAGGATGAGCCGGCTCGGCAAAGGCCCGCCCTTTGCTCACCGCCTCTGTCACGGCATAAGAACGCAATCCATCGGACATAGACCTCAGCTCTCCGCCAGGCTCTGGTTGGTCCCACAGGTCCCATGAGTCCTATGGGTCCTATCCCCTCTTCTCTATAGCGAGGGCAAGCTATGCTCGGCGCTCGCCCGTTTGAGTTCCGCCAGCAGATCGATCAGCGACTGGCTGACCACCCGTGTATCGCTGCACACGCCCATGAAGTTCGTGTCGCCGTCCCAGCGGGGCACGACGTGGATGTGCATGTGCCCGGGCAATCCCGCTCCCGCGCAGCGGCTGAAGTTCAGGCCCACGTTGAAACCATGCGGCTTGATCGTCAGCGACAGCGCCCGCTGCGATTCCCGAATCAGCTTGACCAACTCCAGCATCTCCTCGTCCGAGGTCTCCTCGAAGGCGGCGACGTGCCGGGCCGGAGCGATCAGCAGATGGCCGTTGTTGTAGGGGAACCGATTCAGGACCACGAGGCATCGCTCGGTCCGCCACAGGACGAGGTTCTCCGCATCCTGCTCCGGGTGCGCCAGATTATGGCAGAGAAAACACCCGTCGCTCTTTCCAATATCGCGGATATAGGGAATCCGCCACGGCGCCCATAGTCGATCTCGTTCCAAGATGTCACGACCTCCCGTTCTGAAGACAAACTCGAAATCCGAATATCGAAATCCGAAACAACGCTCCGCGAGAGCATTTCGGTCATTCTGGTTTGGAAATCGGGATTTGTTTCGGATTTCGAGTTTCGATATTCGAATCTGCCGTCTTCGGTTTCAACAATTCCACCGCCAGGGTCTGCCCGATCGTCAGGTGCGGACGGGCCTGGACCCCCATCGGCGGCAGCGAGGCCTTCACCTGCATCGTGTATCGGTGCAACCGCTGCTCGAGCCGGCCGGCCTCGATATTGAACAGGTCCTCGCCGGCCCCTTCCAGGCTGAGCACCTCATACGGGCCGAGGAAGCCGAACGTCCCGCTCATTCGGAACCGCCCGGCATACGGCACCGGCCAATCCACCGGCGCGGAATCCGCCAGCCTGTACGTGCTCTCGATCACGGCCGCCGAACCTCGGGGCCCGGATCGAAACCCGTTGAACCGGTACGTCACATCCCTCGCCGGGCGCATCACCATAGGCGTCGGCGCCGGGAGCTGCGAGGGCCACGTCTGCCCGATGATCAATCCCTCGGCCGGCAAGGGAATCGTCGCCACCGCATCCCAGAGGAACCACGAGCCCGCCACGAAGTCCCCGATCATATCCGGGTCCTTCGTCCGCCCGCCTGTCTTGTCGGCCCGGAACGCCTTCTCGCCCATCTCCTGGACCAAGGCCCTCAGCTCGTTCGCGTCGACGATCCGGCCCCGCGGATCGACTTTGATCGTGTAGCTCCTGTCCTGCGAACTGGTGACGGCGTCGCCCCCGCCGGCCCGTCCCGTGGGCCCGCCGCTGCGGACGGCCTGGACCGATTCCACCGTCGCACGGACCGTGCTGACCCCATACGGGTCCACCTCGACCGGCGTATAGGCGACCACCATCTCCATCTGCTCTACGTGCTCCTGCACGCGGTTCTTCGTCGCAGTCGCGTTGGGGTCCCAATCCAGCGTGATCTGCCTTCTGGAAACAAATCGATACCGCAGCGTCTGGCCCGGCTCGAAGTCCACCGTCAGAAACACACGGCCCTTGTCCTTTGCCACGGTCTTGACTTCACCGACCTCGCCACTCACGGGGCGCGTCATCCGGCATCCCGCGGGGAGCATCGCAGCCGCCGCGACCAGCAGCATCCATCCTGTCTTCACACATTCCCTTTCCATCGCACAGTCCTGCGGATCGGCCGGCCTCACGGCGTTTGGACCAGTTCGAGCCGGTACAGCCGCCGGGCGCCCATCTTGAGGGCTGCCGGCTGGGCAGTGCCTTGCATCGCGGCGGGATCGACGATGACCCACTCGGTCCACATCTCTTCGCCGTACTCGCGAATCCGCCCGGCGTCCAGATCGAAGTCGAGACGGCCCTGGTAGTCTTCGGTGTTGTCGAACAGGCCCGGCGGCAGACTCGCGCCCTGACGCTTGTGCATCTCTTCGGCCATCGCCGCCGAGGGGATCGCCTTCATCTCCACGAGGGCCCTTCGACCGTCTTCGGCCGCGACCTGCCTGAGCGTGTAGACCCGCTCGAAGCCCTTGAGACCCATCTCGCCGAACGTATACGATTTCAGATCGCTCCAGCTCTGGCCGGGGCGTACCTGACCTTCTTTCAAAGCAGATAGCGGCGGGACCTCGTGCCGGTCCCGGACCACCTCCTCCAGGAACAGCTTCGAGGCCACGCTCTGGACAGGCGAGCCCGCCTTGACGGCCTGCCGGACCGACTCCATGCCCACGAGCGCAACCACCTTGCCCTGGGGGCTCATCTCGAGCCCGTAGCTCTTGCCGATCAGCGCCGCCAATTCGTTGTCCTGGTCCTGTGGCTTGCCGCTGTCGAACTCGAAGACCATCCGGCTCTGGACCTGGCCGGCGTACTTGAGGGCCCGGATCGTGATCTCCAGAACGGCGTTGCCATTGTCTCGGATTCCCTGAACTCGTTGTTCGAACGTGATCTCGACGCGGTTGCCCGAGCGTCCGCCTGTGTAGTTGGCAGGCCTGGCCGACTCCGACCCCATCCACTCGACGCGTTTTTCCGCCTCGGTGGTCACCTTGTACGTGGCAACCTGTCCCGGCGCAAATCCCAGCACAAGCCGGACCTTTGGTCCTCCTTCATTCGGCTCGACCACAACAGCCTCTGCCTCCGGCACATCGGGCGTCGCCTCCGGCGGAGCGTTCTCAACCGGCGGCGCAACCGAGGGCTCCGTCGCCACGGCCGCTTGGGCCGGAGGCTCGACCGTCGCCGCCGGGGCGGTTGCCCGGTCCTTCTGGCAGCCGCAGATCACCAAGAGCAGACAGATCGCAACGCATGTGATGACACCGCCCGGTCTGATTCTTCGCACCATCGAGACTCCGTAACAAGCATCCTCAACGCACCGAACCACCCATTCTCCAAGGGGGATTATAGGCCCGGATGGCTCGCTGCGGCAACGTTTTTTCGATTGCGGCTTAGGATAGAACGGCTGTGTTTGGCCTCCGGAAGCGAGCCGACCCCGAGTTCTTCTTTGTGCCGCTGTCTTCTTGACAAGCAGATGGGATCATGCTATATTGAGTTATGATATGGTGAGAGGGGTGGGGATGTTCTCATATATGTCTTGTGGAGGAAGTGGATTCCCAAGTTGGGCGTCGTGTGGCGGTGTTGTGTCTTCTTGATGAGAACACAGTGTAAGTGTGCGTGCGTGCATTTGTCTGTGGTTATGAGAGAAAGGGGTGGGACGATGAAGAGAGTGTTAAGTAGGACTGTTGGATGCACGATCCTTGCGTCTATGGTGTGTATCTTTGCTGCTCCGGCCGGGGCATCGCCGACGATACAGATCGGCGACACCGTGGAGGTTGTCTATGTCAACACAGGTCCCGGCGTGTGGGTCAATATCACCACGCCGGCCTATAGCGGTGCCTTGATCGCCGGTTTCCAGAACATCGTCGTGGACGGAGTGGCCATGCCGTCCTTCTGCATTGAGTCCCGTCAATTCAGCTCGACGAGCGCCCAGTTGTATGAGGTGGCGGCGATGAAAGACGCCCCCGTGCCCGGACCCGCGATGGGGGAGGCCGACGCGATGGACATCATGAAGGTCTGGTCGTGGTGGAAGGACTCCGGCCATTCGGCGCTGGACACAGCCGTCGCGCAGTGCGTCATTTGGGAGATCCGGGATGACGGCAATTTCCTGACCGGTGACTTCATATTGAACACCGCAGGCGTCAGGGCGCAGGCACAGATTCTTCTGAACGCGCTTCCCACGCTGACGGAGTACACGCCGATGCTTGCTCTGCTTAACAACGGATACCAGGGCTACGGAATCCCGTTTGTCCCGGCGCCTGGGGCCCTGTTGCTCGGCTCGCTCGGCCTTGGCTTGGTCAGTTGGTCTCGCCGACACAGAATGCTGTAGGCACACGGACTGCATTTGATCGAGGGGCTGCAACGTCGCGTTGCAGCCCCTTCTCATTACTGTACCGAGCCACCTGTTCTTCAAGACAGACTGTGGACCAGCGCCGCAGGCTGCGACAATGTCTGTTCAGCCGCCGCAAGGCATGAGTATCCCCGTCTCGCCCCCGAGCATCTCGCCTTTGCCCAGCAGAAACCACCGGCCGACCAGGGCGGCCGTCACTGCGTCCAGCTCATCGCCCGTCATCGACTCGGCCAATCCTTGCACCCCGAGCTTCTCCAAGCCCATCCGCAATCCTTGCAGATCGCGACGCTGGCGGGGAATGCCCCACACATCCTGCGCCCCGCCGGGATAGCACTCGACCGTACGATAGCCCATCTCCTCTATCTTCGCCTTGAGCGCAAGACCGCGTTCGGTCAGCATTCGCATGGGCCCGAGCGTGACGGGAAAGAACCGGATGCCCCGCCTCCGCAGTTCGAGGTCGCAGTCTCGGAAATGCCCGCCGGAACGGTCGTGGATCGTCGCCCGTCCGGCGGGCAGGGTGAGCGGAGCATCGATGGGAATGATGTCGGGCTTCGCACCGTCGATCAGCGAGAGTATCTCCTCGTCCGCGAATGCGACCTGCGTCCGAGCCTTGAGCCCGCGAAGAACGCACACCCCCGTCGCCCGCCGTGGCGATCCCGCAAGGTCTACTCCCACAATGACAAACGGTTCATGCTCTGACACATCGACTCCCCATGGGAACCCGCGACCGCCAGGACAAATCCATAAGATGAGACTCGCCCAAGAGCATTTACACGGGCTGCCAGAATCCCTATAATCTGTGTATGGACTGGAAAGACTACATTGTTGCCGATCCCGAGGTTCTTGGCGGCAAGCCAACCATCAAAGGAACAAGGATCTCGGTGGAATTCGTCGTCCAGCGGCTTGCCCAAGGCTGGACGGAGAACGAATTGTTCGAAAACTACCCCAGGCTGACGGCCAAACACCTGCAGGCTGTCTTCGCGTATCTGCAGGAATGCATCGAAGACGGGCTGTTGATTGGCTATTCCCCCAAGGCGGACTGATGCGGTTGCTGGCGAACGAGAACTTCCCATTGAAGAGTACTCAGATTCTCAGAGAAAGGGGGTTCGACACCACAATCATGGGGATAGAGTGCGCCGGCGTCACCGACCGGGAGGTTATGGAGATTGCGATTCGGGAGCGGAGAACGATCCTCACTTTCGATCGGCACTACGGAGAGTTGATCTTCCGTCATGGCTACAGACCACCATCCGGCGTGATCTACCTGCGATGGAGGAAATTCAGACCCGAAGATCCCGGGCGATACCTCGCCGAGTTCCTCGCAAACACAGAAATCGATTTCTCCTATGCCCTGACCGTTATCGACGAAGACACGATCAGGCAGCGCAGATACAGACCTCACGCCTAATTCGGGGTCCGGCCCTGTGCCTCCTCGCTCCCACAGTCTCCGAATTCGTAGCGGCCTGGATGATTCCTCACGGTGCCGAGCATCCTGTTCAGTCGGCACAGGCATCTACAACCTTGTCCCACGCGTCTTCATGTCCTTCGACATCAGTCAACAAAACGTTGTCAACCCCGTGTTCGCTCAAACGGTAGTGATCTTCCCACGACAACTGCTGGCCCTCTTTGACATCGCCGCATCGGGTTCTATAAGCCCGGTTGCGCTCTGCCTGTACGGCGGAAAGCTCGGAATGGGAGAGAACGAAGAACCGCTCCGTAAAATTACCCTCCGCATCTGCTTTGACTTGAACGAGGACCCAGAAGTTCGGATGTTCCTGTTCCGGCGTCTCGTATTTGTTGTAGAACCCCGTGACGAAGTTCTTCTGTTGCGAGGTCTTGACCTCAATCACCACCGCTTTACGGTTGGAGCCGTAGGTAACCACATCCGCACTCTTGGCATTTCCGAATGTGACGGTTGCATTGAGACCTCGCTTGAGCAACTCGCTCGCAACACGGTATTCGCCTGACAGGGATAGAAAGTACTTGTTGATCTTGGCCTTCTTCTGCTTGGACATATGGCCGCTCCACACTCTCCCAACTGAGTATGATACCCCCCTGTACCCGAACCTCGTGACAAACGGTTGCTTTAGGGTCCAGTCCTGCCCCTTGCGCATCTCTCCTCCACCTAATCGCTGCTCAGACGGTCTCACGATGTTTTCGAATCAGCATGCCATCCACGATTACATAGTCCCTCATCAAATTGGTTTCCCTGTCTATGAAACAGTGCATCCATTCAATAGCTTTGAGTGCATCCTCTTCGGGCCGCAGCCCATATCCGTGGGCGTAGTCATTCCGCAAGTTCGCCATCTTCTCGCACAGCACGAGCGCCTCCGGCTGAAGGACCCCATTCTTCTCCAACATGCTTCTAACCTCCCCCATGTGATGCCTCCGCGTGGCACCACATGACGTGGCCCTGTCTCGCTGAAATCTCTCAAAGGAGATACCACACATTGCGACGCAAGCGTAGAAATATCCATCAACAAATACATCTCTGGCTTCCCTGAGGAGCAAGCAATAGGGACCGACCTCTATGAGCAGCGGCGGCAAACGAGAAAGCCTTTCATACCTACGATGGGCAAGGGATCTCTCGTCGATCACACCAGGTGATGACTCGGGATTCCGGCCCTCCGAGTCATTTCTCGACCCCTTACTTACATGAAGTCTGGCGGTGTTGGGTCTGAAGTCGGCATAAGCATCTTGTGTTTGGTCCCTAACCCTGACAAACGCCTCACCGCATTCTTGTATCCACCCCCAACTACCTTCAGGCATGCTGAGAGCTTGCGTGATGCCAAGGACCTGAGACAGATCCTCACCGCTGTACGCACACACTGTATAAGGCTTGTCGCCGGGAACTTGGCAGACTATGCTGTATTGTGTAAGAGTCATCCTTCCCTCGGCCAGTCGACACAGGGTCGCAAGATAGCAACATCGTATCCGTGCCTTCGATTCTCCCGACTCCTCAGAGGCCTTGATGGCGGTCGTTATATCCCTGTGCAGATTGCCGCAATAGCCGGCACTTCTCATCCACGGCCTTGACGATCTCCTGGACGGCTTCCACTTCTTGCTCCTCGAAGAGAGGCTCACCGCACTGCCCGCAGATCCAGGCAGGGACACTGTCGATGGTGATGTGGCAACCGTCACGGTCGATGTGGATCGGGGCCTTGCCCTGGTTCATGGTTCCCTGGCAGTGAATGCATTTCATGGTTCCTTCGCAGCCCTTCACCATACGGTCATTATGCCGTCCATGGAACGATCCAGCAAGCGACACGTTCTCAAAAGGAAGGACACCCAGCGGGGACATCTGGCCCGATCCCATCCGGTCACTTCTGCCGGGTACGGCGGACTTCGTCGAGGTTGGCCTCGGCCGGGGGGACCTGGGCGATGAACTTGCTGATCTTGTCGCAGGGGTAGTCCTTGCACAGGGCGCAGTTCTTCACCTTTTTGGCCAGGCCGCACTTGCGGATCTCGCACTCTGCGCAGTGGCCGATCTGGGGACCCTTCGTCTTGAGGCAGCCCACACAGTTGATGTCCTCGGGCTTCATCGCGACGTTGAACTGCTTGGACCACTCGGCGGCGGTCTTGACCCGCAGGGCCTGGTCGTTGGTCTTGTGGGCGATATAGGCCCCGCACGCGGCGCAGTCCAGGCCGCACATGCCCAGTACTTTCCCATTTCCTTTGTTCTCTTTCATACAGCCTGCTCCCATCACACCTGCGGCGACGCAGCCCGCGGTGGTTGCCAGAAAATCGCGACGCGACAGTTCAGAACGATTCGATTCCATGTTTGTTCTCCACTCGAAAGAGGCACAGTAATTCCCGAATCCACAGCGGTATTGTAGGATCGGCCCGCCCCAAAGGCAATGGAATCAAGCCCAAAGAAACGAGAGAATACGCAGGAAGGGCTATGATGCGAATCGTCTGCCCCTTTCTTTCGCCCGTCTTTCGTTTCTTTCGGCTATTGCGGTTTCGGCTGCCGTTCGGCGGCGGTCCGGCAGTTGGCGCGGAGCGGGATAGGCCGTTAGAATACGCAACATGCTCCCGGCGGCGTTCGCAGCGTGACCGCCGCGGGTGAATCTTGACGCAGACTGTGAAGGAGGCCGGCTTATGGTGGACAATCTGATTGGTTCGATGGCTCGACGCGAGTTCCTGGAGAAGCTTGGAGTCGTCTCGCTGGGCGCGATGGCTGTGGGCGGTCTGCCGGCGGGACAGGCCCGCGCCAAGGATCGGCCGGCGGGCAAGGTCTGGGAGCCGGTCTCCGAACGGAAGATCCGCGTCGGCATCGTCGGGTTCGGCGTGTGCCAGTTCGGCGCCCAGTTCGGCTTCCAGGACCATCCGAACGTCGAGATCGTCGCGGTCAGCGACCTGATCCCCGAGCGGCGAAACGGCCTGATGCAGGCCTGCCAATGCGACAAGTCGTACGACTCGCTGGAAGAGATGGTCAAAGACCCGAAGATCGAAGCCATCTTCGTCGCGACCGACGCCCCAAGTCACGCGAGGCACTGCATGGAGGTCCTCAACCACGGCAAGCACGTGATGACCGCGGTGCCCGCCGTGGTCGGATCGCTCGAACAGGCCGAACAGCTCGTCGAGACCGTGCAGAAGACCGGGTTGAAGTACATGATGGCCGAGACGAGCTGCTTCCGCGAGGACTGCTACGCCATGCGGCAGGTCTACCACGCCGGCGGATTCGGCCGGCTCATCTTCTCCGAGGGCGAATACTACCACTACAGCCCGACGCCGATCCCCTCCTACAAGGAATGGCGCGTGGGCATGCCGCCCTTGTGGTATCCGACGCACTCGACCGCGTACTACATCGGCGTCACCGGCAAGCGGTTCACGTCCGTTTCCTGCATCGGCTCCAACGCAGGCTACCCTGCCTTCCAGCCGGGGGCGAACAAGTACAACAATCCCTTCTCGGACGAGATCGCCCTGTTCCAGACAAGCGAAGGCGGCGCATCGCGGATGCTCATGTGCATGGGCGTGTTCGGGCTGGTCAACGAGACGGGCCGGGTCTTCGGCGAGAAGGGCTACATGAACGAGATGAACTACCAGGGATCGATGAAGGACTTGCCCGATCTGGCGCGTCCGGCTTTGCCGCCCTCGGTGGCGCCCGGCGGTCACGGCGGTTCCCATGGCCTGCTGATGAACGAGTTCATCACGTCGATCCTCCAGGACCGCGAGCCGATGGTGAATGTCTACGAGGCCCTCGCAATGACCGTGCCCGGTGTCGTCGCGCACCAATCCGCCATCAAAGGCGGCGAGACCCTCAAGGTCCCCCAGTTCGACAAGGCGTGACACGCTGCGGAAATCATCATCAAGGCATTGCATGTACACGATCAAAGACATTCTGCGAATCCAGGTGGCGCCGGCGCTGGGCTGCACCGAGCCCGGCGCGGTGGCCCTATGTACAGCGGCCGCGGGATCGCTTCTGCGCGACAAGACCCTGGACTCCATCGAGCTGTGGCTGAGCCCGAGCATCTACAAGAATGCCTTCGCGGTCGCGATCCCGGGCACGGACGGCGCCAAGGGGATCGGTCTGGCCGCGGCATTGGGCTTCTTCGCAGGCGACCCCAAGCGCAAGCTCGAAGTCCTGGAACCCGTCAACGCCGATTCGCTTCGCAAGGCGCAGGAGTTCGTCGCAGCCGGCAAGGTGAGCGTCAATCTGCTCAACGGCCAGGCCGGCATCTACATCCGATCCACACTGAAGGCGGGCCCGGAAACCGTAGAGGGAATCATCGAGCGGACGCACGACAACCTCGTCAGCCTCAAGCACAACGGGCAGACTGTGGAACATCATCCGCTGCTATCGGGCGCCAGCGCCGATCAGAGCGAGAGCGAACAACTGGAGAGCTTCCTGTGCAGCCGGACGCTCGAACAACTGCTGGTCCTCGTCGAGGGCATGGACGACGACGACCTCCAGTTCGTGATGCGGGGCGTCGAGTTCAACGTCAAGCTCGCGGAACATGGAATGGTCTTCCACGACGGGCTGGGCGTAGGCAGCACGCTGGAGCGGCTGGTGAGAGAGGGTCTGACGTGCCGGGACATGGCGATGGAGGCCCGCATCCTGACCTCGGCGGCCTCCGACGCTCGCATGGCGGGCGTGAAGCTGCCTGCGATGAGTTCCGCCGGCAGCGGCAATCACGGCCTGACCGCGGTGCTCCCGATCTGGGCGGCGAGGACCCATCTGCACCACATCACAGAGACACACGTGCTGAGGGCCATCGGCCTCAGTCACATCGTCACAGCGTACATCAAGGCCCACACGGGACGCTTGTCGGCAGTCTGCGGCTGCTCGATCGCCGCCGGCGCGGGGGCCGCGGCGGGAATCGCCTACCTCATGGGCGGCAGCCTCGCGCACATCGCAGGCGCGATCAAGAACCTCATCGGCGACCTGGCCGGCGTGATCTGCGACGGCGCCAAGGCAAGCTGCTCGCTGAAGCTGGCGACCGCGGCGGGGACAGCGGTGCAATCGGCCTTGTTCTCCCTGCACGGCCTGACCGTCGGCGAGCGGGACGGCATCGTCGCGCTGACGCCGGAGCAGACCATGCGGAACATGGGCCAGATCAGCACGAAGGGCATGATCGAAACAGACCGCACGATCCTCCAGATCATGATCGAGAAGCAATTCAGCTAAGGGCCTGCCCCAGGCGATACGCCCGCAGTTGCCGCTGGAGTCGTTTGCCGCTGCCGACGACCCGATCCAACTCCCGCCAGAATGCTCGACTGTGGTTCTTGTGCCGCGTGTGGACAAGCTCATGGAGAATCACATAGTCCCGCAACTCCTCGGGCAGCCGGAGAAGGTTGACGTTCAGATTGATGTTGTTGCGGGGCGAGCAACTGCCCCAGAGCGTCCGCTGATTCTTGACCGTGGCCTTGTTGAACTGAAAGCCGTGACAGTCGGCCAATTCCCGCAGCCGGCCGAGCAGAAGCCCACGAGCCTCTGCCCAACTCGCGGCCGGCATCTCCGCGAGCCGACGAAAGTCGCGCCGATGCCGCCGAATCCAATCGAGTCGCGAGTGGAGAAATCGTTTCGCCTGCTCCACGGAAACCATCCTGGGCACGGTCAGCCGCACCGCGCCGTCGCGAGTCAACGTGATCCGCGTGTACTTGGACCGGTCGGAGGACTCCACCGCGATCGGACCGATATCGGCGATGTGCCATGTGTCGATGAGTTTTGCCATAACGCTGGGACCCATGGGACAAGTGGGACCAATAGGACCTTATCCCGGCACTCTCGCTGTGGTTCCGGTCGCCTGGGATTCGAGGGCGGCCGCAAACAGCTTGTGCCATTGTGCGCTTTCCTGCGGCGTGACGCAACCGGCGAATCGTCCCGGCGTGCGCCCCGTGTCGAGCTCGTGCAGGAACGCGGCCCACATCTGGAGGATCGCATCCGAGACCCCGAACTGGAAGATCGCCGGCGTGATCGACGCATAGGCCACCTCGTGACCCATGTCGATCCTCCGCCATGCCTGTTCGCCCCCGGGAGTGTACTCGAGCAATTCGAGTGTGTTGGCCTGCCTGAGACTGAATCTCGCGGAGGCTCGCGTCCCATAGATCTCAATGTACCAGTTGTTCCGCTCGCCCGGTGCGATGCGATGCGTCCTCAGGTGGAACGGAAAGACACTGCCGGAGGCCAGGTCCTCGGCCTCACACAGCAATGAGGCGTTGTCCCAGGTCTCGCAGGGGACCGTACCGCCTCTGCCATCCGGCCGTTGCGGTACGATATTGGACAGGACCGCCCGGACATTCCGCGGGGTCCAGCCCGCCCGCAACGGGATCGTGCAGACGTGCGGGCCCAAGTCGCCCAGGACGCCATACTCGCCGTTGAATTCGAGCATCCGTTTCCAGTTGATGGGCTTGTTGGGATCGAGATCGCTGCTGTGCAGATAACCCATGTTGACCTCGATAATCCGCCCGAAAGCGCCGGCCTCGATCATCCGCCCGATTCGCTGGGCCGCAGGGAAGAAAACCCACTGCGATGCGCAGCGGACGAAGCACTCCGGGTGCCTTTCGATAGCGGCCAGAATCGCGGCGTTGGCCGCCAGATCGATGCCGAAGGGCTTCTCGCCCATGAGGTGCTTGCCCGCCTCGATGGCTGCGATGTAGAACTCCGCGTGCAGATTGTGCGGCACCGCGACGTAGACCGCCTCGACCTCGGGGTTCCGCAGAAGCTCGCGATAGTCGCCGGTCACCTGCCGGATCGTCGGGATGTTGTCCCGGAACCAGTCCACCTTCGGCACACCCAGCGTACGATTGCAGATGGCCACGATCCGCGGCCGTGCCGTCATCTCCGGCAGGTGCAGCCAGCGCGCCGCGGCGCTGGCAAACTCCCGGCCCATCATCCCGCACCCGATGATCCCGAACCGAACCTCGCGCATCTGCGAACCTCCATGTCATCCAGACCCATCCATGCCCGGCCTCTCCGCACCCCTGTTGCAGGCGGACAATCGGTGTCAGATGGTACACCAGCGGAGGAATTGAAACAACCCCGAGGTTATGAGGGGGTGTGAAGTATGGAGTTTCAACTGCGAAGGATGACGACCTGAATGAAGCCTTCATACTTCAAACATCACACTTCAAACTTCCCGCGTAGCGCCTCACGGCGTCGCTACGAGCGGGTTCAGAAGATCTTCCGATAGACGTGGCAGTAGGGAGTTCCCTGCTTGTTGTTGTAGTAATCCTGATGGTAGTCCTCGGCGGGCCAGAACGTGCTCGCCGGGGTGATCTCGGTCTTGACGTCGAAACCCTTCTGACGCAATTGCTGCACGAGTTTCTCCGCAATCTGCTTCTGCTCGTCGTTGAGGTAGAAGATGGCCGAGCGGTACTGCGTGCCGATATCCGGGCCCTGGCGATTCAACTGCGTGAAGTCGTGCGTCTCGAAGAAGAGCCTGGCGAGCTGCTCGTAGCTGGTTTTCGTTGGGTCGTAGATCACTTCGGTCGTCTCGGCGTGGCCGGTCTTGCCCGTGCAGACCTGCTTATAGGTCGGGTTCGCCAGGTGGCCGCCCGTGAAGCCCACGGTCGTCGAGATCACGCCGGGGGCGCGTTGGAGATGGTATTCCGTGCCCCAGAAGCACCCGGAGGCAAAGAGCGCCCGCTCGGTTTCTGGCTCGGACTTCGCCTGTCGCTGCTCGGCGGGAGTGAAGTCCATGGAGATCGAGTTCACGCAGTAGCGGGTGTTCTTTTCGGTGAGCCGCTCACCGAGAAAGACGTGGCCGAGGTGTCCGCCGCAATGGTTGCAGAGGATCTCGGTCCTCATACCGTCGGCGTCCGGCTGCCACTTTACCGCGCCGGGGATCTGCTCGTCGAAGCTCGGCCAGCCGCAGTCCGACCGGAACTTGGACGACGACTCGAACAGCTCCGCTCCGCACTGCCGGCACGTGTAGACCCCTTTGTCGAAGTGGTTCGTGTACTTGCCCGTGAACGGCCGCTCGGTGCCCTTGTGGATGATGACCCGCTCTTCTTCCGGCGTCAGTTGCCTGAACATATTTCCCTCTCGATAAAGCCCGACCTCGTCAATGTGAAGGTCTGCGTTGAACTCCTTGCCCGCCGCAATGACCGCGATGCTCGTCAGTTCCGCCGGGTTCAGTTGCGGCGTCACACCGGCCGGCACAAAGCTTCTGAACGGCAGCTTGATCTCCTGCCACTGCCCGCTCGTCGCGAACCGGGCCTCATAATACTGCTTCGGATAGCGTGTGTCTCGGGTCCGCAGTTGGATTGCGTAGGTCTCGCCGTTGCCCTTGGCCATCAATCGGACCCCGGCGTAGAGCCGCCCGTCGAGCGGCCGACGCCTGACGATCAGCGACCGCCGGACCTCGATTGTCCCGCTCGGACCGGGGGAAACCGTCCCGGTCACACGCAAGCACGTCCGCCCTTCAAATTCCGCGGGCTCTGCCTTCCCAGCCGCAACCCCATCCGCCTGATCGCCGACAAGTGTCCATTTTGCCGCGGGCAGACCCGTGCCCCCGTTCGGCGAGAAGTCATCAATGAGCAGTCCATTCCCCGTCGCCAAGCCGGTCTTGTCGGCATCCGCAACGCTCCCCTGACCGCCCAGGGCAACCAACACCACCCCCCCCACGACTATCCCACAAACCGCCATCATGGCGGCCGGTAGACGCCTTTTCGCACTCATGACCGTACCTTTCAATAGTATTCCACACCCTCTATACCACACCCGAACCGCTGTGGTTTGCCGATTTCCGGTCCCCAAAGAGAGCGTTGTTGACTCCTCCCGAGATTGGGGCTATCATCGCGAAAAAGGAGGTATTGGCCGGTGACTACGAAAGAACTCATTGAAGAAGTGGCCTCCCTGCCGGTGGAGGAACGAGCCATCGTTGCAGACTCGATCCTCCGCAGCCTGAACCCTCCGGAGTCGGACATCGACCGCAAGTGGGTGCAGGTAGCTCAGCGGCGTCTTGAGGAACTGCGTTCAGGCCAGGTCAAACCGATCCCCGGCGAGCAGGTTTTCGCCAAGGTCCGGAAGCGATTCGAGTCATGAACTACTCCTTCCATCCGGAAGCTGAGGCGGAGTTCCTCGGGGCCATCGATTTCTACGAGGAACACAAGGAGAATCTGGGGCTTGACTTCGCGGCAGAGGTGTATGCCGCCATCACCCGTGCGGCAGAGCACCCAAGGGCCTGGCCCCTCGTCCAAGGGGAGATCCGAAGATGCCAGACGACGAGGTTCCCCTACGGAGTGCTCTATTCGCAGGAACCCGATGGCATCTTCATCCTTGCGGTGATGCATCTTCACCGTGACCCCGACTACTGGAAGCATCGCATTGAACAGATGAGCCAGAGGCAGTGACGCACTTCGAACATAGGGTAACATCTCTGAATTCTGCACATTCAGTCACGTAGGACAGGTTCGCAGGAGGATCACAATTGCCAACATCGCATCACATTATGTTCATGCTCGTTCTGGTCGCATCGCTGAGCATATCGTCTCTTGCCGACGATGGCGGCTATGTCCTTCGCGGCAACGAGCGGTCGCTGGAGGCAGTTCAGAAGGCGTATTCGGAGATTGCCCCGGTGCGGTACTCGCCGCCTGCCGAGCGGTGGGAGAGACTGCCCAGGACGAAGCAACTACTGGTCGAGGGCGGCACGCTGCGCGTGGTCATGCTGGGTGACAGCATCGTCAACGACACGAGCCGATCCGGGTGGGACTTTGTCGTCGGACGGCGGCACCCCCGCTGCACCATCGAGAAGGTCACATCCGTGCGGGGTTCCACCGGCTGCTGGTGGTACAAAGAGCCCGGGCGTGTGCAGAAGTTCGTGCTCGACCACAAGCCGGACCTCGTCATCATCGGCGGCATCAGCCAGCGCGACGACATCGACTCCATCCGGGACGTGATTCGCCAGATCCGCGAGTCGGCCCAGCCCGATATCCTCCTCATGACCGGGGCCTTTGGATCGGTCAATCCTCTGGACGCGGCTTTTGCCGATGGAGATGGTGTGCACAGCACACCCTACAATCGGAATCTTGAGGCCCTTGCCCACGAGGTCGGAGCCGCGTTTCTCGACATGGAGACTGCCTGGGGTCAGTATGTGCGGGACTCGGGCCGGGAGTTGGACTCGTTCAAGCGGGACGTGGTCCACGCCAACGCGCAGGGCGAGCAGGTCCTCGGTCACATTCTCGCGAACTATCTCTCCTATCCGCCCCGGCCGGGGCAATCGTCCACCGACCAGGAGAGCAATCCGCTCGTTTGGGAGAAGTTGGACCGGTTCCAGGACTGGAAATTCGGGTTCATGATGCACTGGGGGATCTACAGCCAGTGGGGCTGCATCGAGTCGTGGCCGCTGGTGGAGGCGGACCCGTGGGCCCGGCCGGACGACCTGCCTGCCTGGACCGAACGAGGCAAGGACTTCCCGCGGTTCTTCCGCGACTACGTGGCTCTCAATCAGACCTTCAATCCGCAGGAGTTCGACCCGGACAAATGGGTCATCGCAGCCAAAGGGGCCGGCATGAAGTACGTCGTCTTCACGACGAAGCATCACGACGGCTTCTGCATGTTCGACACGAAGCAGACCGATTACCGCACGACACATCCCTCGTGTCCCTTCCACACGAACCCAAGAGCCGACGTGGTCAAGCAAGTCTTCGACACCTTCCGGGCCGAGGGCTTCGGCATCGGGGCCTACTACTCGAAATCCGACTGGAATCATCCTGGTTACTGGGCCCCCGACTGGCCGCACAAGGACCGCAACGTCAACTACGACATCACGCAGTACCCCGCGAAATGGGTCACGTTCGTCGATTTCACGCACAACATCGTGAAAGAGCTGATGACCGGTTACGGCCCGGTGGACATCCTCTGGCTCGACGGCGGCCAGGTCCGCCCGCCGCAGCAGGACATCGACATGCCCAGGCTGGCCACGATGGCCCGCAGCCACCAGCCGGGCCTGATCGTCGTAGACCGCACGGTCGGCGGCCGATATGAGAACTACCTCACGCCAGAGCAGGAGGTCCCCGAGAAAGCCTTGCCCTACATCTGGGAAACCTGCATGACCATGGCCGGCCAGTGGTCGTACAAGCCTAACGACAACTACAAATCCACGCGGGACCTGATCCACCTGCTCGTGAACATCGTGGCCAAAGGCGGCAACTTCCTGCTGAACGTCGGTCCCGACCCTGACGGGCAACTGCCCCCGCCGGCGTTGGAGCGGATGGAGCAAATCGGACGATGGATGCAGGTGAACGGCGAGGCGATCTACGGCACGCGCCCCGTGCCGCCATACAAGACGGGCCAGTTCTGCCTGACGAAAAAGGGCGACACACTCTATGCGATCTGCCTCGCCGAGCAGGGGCAAACGACACTGCCTGCGCAGATTCAGATCGCGCCGATCAAGGCGGCTAAGTCTGTGAAACTGCTCGGCTCGGCAATCGCCGTGGAATGGAAGATCACGCCGGGAGGTTTGTCCGTACCGATACCCGAGAGCGTGCGCCAGTCGCCGCCTTGCGAACACGCCTGGGCACTGGAGATCGCCGACGTACGGATCGAGCAGGGTCAATAGAGGAAACCAGCAATGCGGATTGGAATTATCGGCGCCGGCCATGCCGGGGTGGAGGCGGCCAGGCATATCAGCGAAAGAGGCGGCGAGGTCGTTCTCTATTCGGATGAATCGTTCTATCCCTACGTCCGGCCTCGCGTCGTGCTGCTGGCGTTCGGGCGGGTGGATATCGACGCCATCACGATACGACCCGAGCGATGGTATAGCGACCACAAGATCGACTTGCGGCTGGAGTGTCCCGTCACGCACATCGATGCTCGCGGGAAGGTCGTAACCGCCAGGGGGCAACAGGAGAAGTTCGACGCATTGATCCTGGCGACCGGCGCAGGTCCCTTTCTCCTGCCCTTTGTCCAGAGACTGCCGGAAGACGTAATCCCCATCTGGAGAGCGAAGGATAGCCTCGCCTTCCGGCGGCGTCTCGGGGACGTGAGACACCTGACCATCCTCGGCGGAGGGATCAGCGGTCTGGAGGCCGCCGCCTACAGCCGAGAAGTGGGGATCGAGGTCGCGGTAGTAGAGAAAGCGCCGTATGTCATGGCAACGCAGTTCGGTCCCGTGGCGGCGGGCGTTCTGGCCGGCCACCTGCGAAACCAGGGTGTGGATTTGAGAACCGGCCGCTTCGTGACCGCTGTCTCGAAGAGCGACGGGAGAGTGAAGGTGACACTGGACAACGGCGACGAGCTCCAAAGCGATCTGGTGCTCACGACCGTCGGAGCTGTCCGAAACACCGCTGTGTTCTCGCAGGCCGGACTGCGGACCGACAAAGGCATCATCGTGGACGAGTACCAGCGGACCTCGGAGCCGGGCGTCTATGCCTGCGGCGACATCGCACAGCGCAATCACATCCGCACCGCCAGCATCGTCCTGGCGGCCGAGCAGGGCCGCGGCGCAGCCTTCAACGCGATGGCAACCCTCACGGGCGGGCCGCTGGAACCGGTCGCCGACCGCGCGATTCCCTTGTCGTTCAAGCATGACCGGGTCGAGTTCCACTCCGCCGGCGTCCCCGCGGGCCCGGGGCTTCAGGAGAGGGTCCTGTCCGACGATGGACAGCGGGTCTATCGCTCGGTCGTCCTGGAGGGCGACATCGTACGCGGCGTACAAATGGTCGGCAGCCGGGAGGGGTTTCGGCGATTGGCCGACTCCCTGGGGCAATCCTACCCCGGCCCGTGACCGGGGATTGTTCCCGCAATGGACAAACTTGCTCATCAGGCTTGTATCCAGGGCTCCAATCTGGTATAAGATGGAGTTGGAAGACAATGTGGCTGTCTTGTCTCCGCGGTCCTCTGCCTCGGCTCCGATTCGCGGACGCGAGGCGGAAGCAGGTATCAACTGTGGGAAGGTAGGAGGAGTGACCAAAGGCCAAACCATCTTGCATTGCGCCGGGTATTCTCCCCAGCGCTATGCCATCTTCGAATCTCTCCATTCGAATCGAGCAATAGAAATGTATCCCCGTGTAAGTAAAGACAGCATTAACGAGGTGAATGACATGAGTAAGAAACGGATGTGTGCGATTCTTGTGAGCGTGATCGTGATGCTGGCGTCGACCGCTCTGGCCGACAGCGTCGTGGTAGGCGATTTTGAGGGCACTCTCGACGGCTGGCGTGCGGGAGACGGGATGACGCTCTCATTCGGCGCAACCGGCGCCACGGCCGGCGCCGAGGCGATGCAGGTCGATGGTCCGGGTGGATGGCACATCGCCGCCCTGCTGGACGCGAAGTCCCAGCGAGCCGCGTTGGGCAACAAAGGTGTCAAAATCACGGCAGATGTGACCGTGGTTGCGGCCGACATGACGACCGGGTGGATGCAGGCCGAGATGGTCGTCAACGCCCAGAACAACGACGACAACGGCGCCAACAACAACATCGGCTGGAACGCGCTCGGCGGCCAGGATGTCGTGCTCGACGGACAGCCCCATACGTATACGTGGGCGCTTCCAGACGAGTTGGCGGGCAAAATCGCCGGCGCGGACGACAACATCGGGTGGTTCGAGCTGGCGCTGGTGTCGAATCTGGACGGCACCTCGGTGACCAGGTTTTACATCGACAACATCCAAGTATCCTATGCCGGCGAGACCTCAAGCGTTGTGGTGAGCAGCTTCGAAGGCGGTCCCGACGGCTGGTACACCGACACCTGGACGGCCGGCACGATCTCCGTCGGCACAACCGGCGCGACCGCGGGCGCTCAGGCGCTACAGGTCGATGGCCCCGGCGGATGGCAACAGCTCACGAAGGTGGACGTGAAGCCCTACCTCGCCTTGCTGGCGACCACGGGCGTCAAGATCACCGCGGATGTGACGGCATTCGAGGCCGACATGACCACAACGTGGATGCAGGTCGGAATAGTCCTCAACTGCCAGAACAACGATGACAACGGCGCCAACAACAATCTCGGCTGGAACGACCTCGGCTCCCAGGACATCGTACGCGATGGACAGCCGCACACGCTGACGTGGGAGCTTCCGGATACGGTGACAGCCAAGATCGCCGGCGCGAACGACAGCATCGGGTGGTTCGAATTCCTGTTGATCTCGAATACGGACGGCGCCTCGACGGTCCGGTTCTACGTCGACAACGTCCAGATCGTCAGTCCCGTGGCCATCACGGGCAAGACCACCGATTTCATTCTCGGCAACTGGGAACATGAGATGGACGGCTGGGTTGTGGCCGGCGGCGCCGACGTTCGCTACAGCGACAGCAACGGCGTCACCCTGGACAAGTCCAGCCTCGATATCTACACCACCACGGGGACCTGGGCCAGCGTTCTGACGATGAACCTCCTGGATCCGAACAACGCCGCCGCCCTGGCGGCCTTCCGCACGAACACCAAGATCACCGCCGACATCACGCACCTGGTCGTCGACTGGCCGGTGGATGAGATTCCCCCCTGGAACGGCACCCATTTCATCATCAACACCACGGCCGAAGCCGTGCCCAGCTTTGACGGCGGGTATCGGGACTTAGGCTACCGGGCCGGCTGGTCACAGAACAACGGCGACAGGACCGACACGGCGACCTGGGACTACAGCCAGGTGATCAGCGATCTCAACGCCAACTGGGACAAGGTCACATACCTCTCGCTCGAAGTGGTCGTCAACGCCAACAGTGCAGACTACACCAAATGGGTGTGGTTCTACATCGACAACATGAGACTGTCCGGCGGCGGCATCCCGATCAATCCGCAGCCTGTCGACGGAGCCAAGGATGTCAACGTCGAGACCCTGCTCAGTTGGACGGGAGGCGCCTTTGCGGCCTCGCACAGCCTGTACCTGGGCACGTCCAGCGGCGCGGTGGCCGGCGCGGAAGGCGGCAGCGACCCGAGCGTGCTCTTCGTCTCGCTCGACGGGACCAGCTTCGATCCCAACAATCTGGAGTTCAATACGCAGTACTTCTGGCGGGTCGACGCCGTCAACGACGTCAATCCGGACGGCCCGTGGACCAGCGGCGTCTGGAACTTCACGACCGGCAACTTCCTCGTCGTCGATGATTTCGAGAGCTACCAGGATGTCCTCGACCAGGGCACGGCGATCTTCGACACCTGGCTCGACGGCTGGCAGGATGACACCAACGGCTCCGTCGTCGGCAACGACGACTCGCCGTTTGCCACAGACCCGATCACGGCCGCGCACGGGGGCGCCCAGCTCATGCCTCTGAGGTATGACAACACGACGGCCGCAGTCTCCGAGGCCACGCGCACGTGGGCCGAGCCGCAGGATTGGACGGTCAACAGCTTCAATGTCTTGAGGCTCTTCATCGCCGGCAAGGCATGGAATGTCCCTGGCGTGCTGTACATCACGGTGGAGGATAGCGACGGGAACAGCGGTACGGTCGAAGGCGACATTGCCGACGCGTCCGTGCTCGAGACCTGGACCGAACTGGAATTCTCGTTCAACGGTTTTTCCGGCGTGAACCTGGCCTCCGTGTCGAGCATGGTCATCGGCATCAAGAACAAGAGCGGCGCCTCGGCGGCCGTCGGCACCCTCCTGATCGATGACATCCGGGTTGGAGTCACGGCGCTCGGACTGGTCGCACACTACAAGCTGGAGGGCGATCTGCTGGACAGCTCCGGCAACGGCCACGATGGCACGTTTGCGGGGGACCCGAATCTCCCTGCCAAGTTCGTGACCGGCCCGACCGGCTTCGGCAAGGGCTTGCTCTTCGACGGAACCGGCGGGCACCAGAACGTCGAATGCGGCACGTTCAACCCCTCGGCCGCGACGGGCCAGCTCACCGTCGCCCTGTGGGCCAAGTGGGACGGCGCAAGCGACCAGTGGCAGGGTCTGATCGGCAAACGCGACTCCTGGGCCGTGGACGACATGATGTGGCATATCGAGGTCAACCGGGACGCCGGCACGATCGGATTCGCCCGCTACGACGTCTATCCGAGCAGTGGTAGCGCCAAACTGCCGGTAGGCACATGGGCCCACGTCGCGGTGACGTTCGACGGAACGACCGCAAGGTTCTACCTCAACGGCGCGGAGACCGGCAACGGCGGCTTCTCCTTCGGCCAAGACAAGGAGTCGGCCGTGCATTTCGGGTCCGATGATCCCAATGGCGGCAATGCCTTCAACGGCGCGCTCGATGACGTCCGTCTCTACGACAAGGTCTTGTCGGCCGATGAAGTCAAGGCGCTCATGAGCAACTGATCTCTGTCGGCCACGGGTCGGCCATGGAAAAGACCCGCAAAGAGTTTATCACCTCGGGGCCTGCACTGTCTTACGCGGTGCAGGCCCCGATCATTAACGATGAGGATCGGTTCGTCCGCTCGCACGGCGTGTTCCCCCGCGCGCGGGGCTTTTTTGCACTTGATCTACGCACACTCCTGGGGTAACCTGCTCGTTTTGCATTGGGCTGGGCCTTGCAGAAGTCGGGCTCACACGGTAACCATGCTGATCGGATTGAAACTCGATATCGGATTCGCGCGTGAAGACCTGTACCGGCGACTCTACGGAGACCGGGATGTTCTCCCGTTTCTGAAGGAACTGGGCTTTGGCGCGGTCGAAACGCCGGTGGGGCCGCAGACCGATCCGGACCGGCTCAGTGAACACATCGCCCGTTGCATCGAGGCGGACCTGAAGATCTCGCTGCATCCGTACTCCGAGGCCACGGTCTTCAACACGCTGCACTTCTCGCCCGATGCGGACAATCCCTGCCGCCGGATGCACGAGCGATTCTTTGTGGCGGCCGACGAGGCCGCCGGGATGCAGCGGAGCCCCACGGTCGTAAACCTCCACGGAGCCGCCGGCGGCGCCGACGACTCCCGCGAGCATCTCGCAAGCCAGTCCATCGCCTTCTTCACCTGGGCGGGCCAATGGTGCCGCGACAACGCCCCGCAGGTCAACGTCACGGTGGAATTGCAGATGAGCCCGAGTCCCGGCGAGCCCGCGCAGCGAATCGGCGACACCTACGCCGAGTTGCTCGATGTCGCGACAAGAAGCAACGTCCGCGTTTGCTGGGACTTCGGTCACGCGTTCTGGAACACCCGCCTCTACGGCTGGCCGATCACGCCACCCGAGGCGCTGCTCAAGCGGATCGTCCACGTCCACTGCCACGACGCCTCCACCGAGGACCATCAGCCACTCGTGCACGGCAACGTGCCCTGGCGTGACTTCATCAAGCTCTTGCGCAGTCACGGCTTCGACGGCCGGGTGATTCTCGAAGTCCCCCCAGACCAGTTCCTCCGCGCCGGCGGCCTCCAAAGCCTCATCGACTCCGCCAAGGTCCTCAGCGCCTGCTTGAAGGAGGAATCACGATGACAACGCAGCACACGAACCCGTCGTCATGCGTACCCGTGCCCTCCGGGTCTCTGTGGTGAGCTGTCGCTACGGGACGGTTGTGTAGCAGGATTCTCTGCGGCTGCCTTTGGACGGAAGCTCCACGATGGGGACGCGGGGTGCGAACGGCTCGCCGCAATACGTCGCCTGCAGGGCCTCCCAGTTTCGCGTACCGCTGTCCTGCACAGCAAGCCAGTCCCGCGTTCGTCGCCAGCGAGGCTCGAACCAATCGCGCACCGGCAGTTCCCACAGTTCCTGCGGAAGCGGGCTGTCCCGATGTTCCTCCAGGGCCTGCCGGGCGCCGCTGTAGTCGATGTAGGCGAGAGTCCATCGCGACTTGAGCTCCAACCGGCGAAGAAGCTCGACGTGCTCGCCCTGGCCCAACGCGACCAGGGTCCAGGCGGCCTCGATGCCGAACTCGCATTCGACTTCATCGCGGGCGATTCGTTCGAGCAACTCTGCACAGGCTGCGACCACCTCGCCCCGCAGGGCTTGTTCCGCACCAACCGCCAGCTTGGTGAGTCCCCAGAGCTGGCTCCAGGCGCCGGGCGAGACGCCTTCGTCGATGACCACGCCGAAAACCAGGGGCAGAATCGAAGGCCCCATCGCGCCGGCTGCGGCGACGAGGACTTCCATCATCAGGTGGTCGTCCTGCTCGCCTGCTTCGACGAGCCGGGCGATCAGGGATTCGCCGATTTCCCGCCGGCGCCGCTCGTCGAGCTTCGGCGCCGCGAGGGCGAAGACGGCCGGAACGTAGAGAGGGACGAAACTGGCCGTGTCGAGGACGGCCTCCCGAGCCTCGTCATAGGCGAGAAACAGGTTATCGGTCAGGTCCGGATCGGCTGCCAGAGCGTCGGCCAAGGCCTCCATCGCGGACCACGGTATATCAACTTCACTGCGATGCAACGCATCCCAGAGAGACTGCAAGGATTCATCGTTCACAGAATGAACTCCTACCAGACACAAAGAAGCTCTGCCTGCACCCCAACAACATCGATGCGCAGACGGAGAATGCAACTGATTATAGATATCGGTCCCAATAGATCAAGGGGCTGAGGTCTTTTCGCGATGTTCCGAACCTCGAAAGGGCATACGGCGTCAGACATGCACATTTGTGTCGCCTTTGGTCGCGGTGAAGTCCACTGCGGACATCACCCACTCTTGCGAGACAGGAATGCAGCACTTATCGGACCCACAACCTCTCGGCAGGATCTATGCTCTCGCGGCTACGATCATGCCGTAGGCCAGTGCCCCTTCGCGGTAGCCTCGCTCCAGCAACGGGAAGGAATCGACGAACCGACGGAGCTTGCTGCCCTTGGTGTACAGAAACATCCGGGCGACCGGGCTGGTCACAAGCTTGTTGCAGTGTTCCCAGGTGGGCAGGACGTTGGCCGCGATGTTGTCGGCCTGGACGACCTGAAGACCCGCTGCTTCCAGCGTCGAGAGCTGTTCGTCCATGGTCAAGAGGGCCGGGCAGAGCGCCGCCTCGCAGACATCCCGAACCAGTTGGGCGTGCTCGGGCCTTTCCGTGTCGCCTCGCAGCCGCGCGCACAGGCCCAGCCGGCCGCCGGGACGAAGCAGCCGGGCACAATGATTGAAGAATGCCTGTTTGTCGTGGATATGCTCGCTGCACTCGACAATCCAGACACGATCGAATGGCTCCGTCAGCAGGTCCAGGCAGTTGGCATCGTGTTCCCGGAAGGAGACCCGGTCGTCCACATTCTCGTCGGCCGCATGTTTCTGGGCGGTCTGCACCTGTATCACGCCAAGCGTCAATCCGAGGACGGAGCAACCGAAAATCTTCGCGAGCCAACAGGCGGAGCCGCCGAGCCCGGACCCAATGTCCAACACTCTGTGTTCCGGGGCGATCTGGAGTCGTGCGGCCAATTCCTCGATCAGCTTGACCTGAGCCTCGGCCGGCGACTCGCCGCCTTCCCAGTAGCCATGGTGCATGTGCGGGCCCCAGAGAGACTGATGGAAACCCGACAGCATATCGTAATGCTTGCGGATATCCGCGGTCAGACAGGATGGGGAGGACGACCGGATCATCCGTGTATTCTCCGAATGTCGTACCGTGAAAAAGGAGCGGGTGGCGCCTGCCTGTGTGTCGGCGGCGCCACCCGCTGGGATCCGTGATGGGAGCCTATTACTTGGCGCCCGCTTTGCTCTTCGCCTGGTCCAGGACGGCCTGGGCCCGCTTGGTGAGGTCATCGTTCGCAGCGGCCTGGACGGCTTTTTCGAGCGACGGGATCAACTTCGCGGCGAACGGCGCCGGGTCCTGGCGCAGCAGCTTCTCGGCCACCGTTACGACCGCAAGCACCGCCTCCTGCCGACAGCTTGCGTCGTCCAGATAGGGCGCGATCAGACCGGTCGCGTCGGGCGATTCGATGTTGCCCAGCGTGCCCAGCAGCAGACGTTTTTCCTCCTCGCGGGCGATCAGGCCCGCCGCCTGCCGGCACATCGCCAGGCGATCTTCCACCGGCAGATCGCCGCGGGCGGCCAGGCTCAGGTAGCCGCGAAGGAAAAGCGTCTTTTCCGCCGGAACGCTCGTCTCCTTGGCCATGCTCAGGAGGATCGGAGCCGCATCGACCGTCTTCCACGTGCCGAGGGCACGGATCGCCGCCGCACGCACATCCGCATTGTCGCTCTTGGCGCAGGCAACAACCGCCTGCAACGCATTCGGACCGCCGACGGCGCCGAGCACGCGGACCAGCACCGCCTTCTGCGGAGGCTCCGCTTTGTCGAGTTGGACAATGAGCTTGTCGGCCAGGGGGCTCGAATCGGTCGCCTTCAGGCAGATCGTCGTAATCGCCTGCTCCACGGCGGCGAGATCCTGCGGCTGACCGGCGTTCCTCAGCAGATCGAACAAGGCCGGCAGTTGGTCGGGCCCGCCCAGATCGCCGACCATCTTGATCGAGTCGGCGCGGACCTTCGAGCCCGCTGCACTTGCAGCCTTCACCAGGGCCGGGATACCGCTTGTCATCCGTCGGCGTCCCATCAGATCGAGGGCCAGCCGTTGCTTGTCGGCATTGTCGCCGCTGAACATCTGCGCCACGGCGGCATCCGCCTCCCGGCCGGGGAACGTCGCGAGGCAGTCCTGTGCGACTTTGGCGATCTCGCCATCGCTGTCATCCAGCAATTGGACCAGCACAGACACCGCAGAGGGGTCGCCCAGTTCGGTGGCGGCCTGCATCGCGGCGATGCGAACCGGTTTGTCGCCGGTTTTTGCGGCTTCGAGCAGGGCCGGAATCGCGCTCTTCTCGCCCCGTACGCCCAGCGCCTGGATCACCACGATCCGCCGGTCGGCGGACAGGGATTTCATCGCGCCGGTCAGGATCGTCGTCGTGCCGGCGTCGCCCATCTGATGCGACGCCTGCACGGCCGCGGAGAACAGGATGTAATCCGCGTTGCCAAGCTGATTCTTGAGCAGATTTTTCCCATCCGCCTGGCGGACGAGAATCGCGGCTCGCAGGGCCCCGCCTCGGACCTGGTGCGGGGCATCCGACTTGTACAACTGGTCATAGACCGCGGTCGCATCCTGGGTCTTGCCGCCGGCGGCGAGCGATTCGGCGCCGCGGAGCAATCCCTCATAGCAGTCGAGCTTGCACTCGGCGGGTACTTTGCTCAGCGCCTGTTGAAGGGCCTGAACCGCTTCTGCGTTCCCGATGCTGCCCAATGCCCGTGCCGCGGCGCCGGCGACCACCGGATTGCCGCTGTTCACGAGGTTACCCAGCGTGCCGACCGCCTTCGCGTCGCGACGGTAGCCGACCGTGTGAATGATGCCCACCAGAGGGCGGCCCTTGACCTTGCCCAGCGCATCGCGCAGGGCCTCGTCCACCGCCGGGTCCGGGTTCATCTGGAGGGCGTACCGGGCATTGTGCGAAAGCTGCTCGTCGCCGAGCAACGCGGCCAGCGGGGCAATCGAGTCCTTGCCGCCGATGATGGCGAGCTGCCGGCAGGCGTCGATCCTGGCCTTGAGCGGGGCCGAGGAGTCCTTCACGGTCGCGATCAGCTTGGGTTCATCGCTCTTCGACGCGACAGTCTGCGCGAGCGATGATCCGGCATAAACCGCCAGCAGGGTAACGATCAGGATGAGGTGTACTCTTGATTTCGACATATCTGTATCCTCGCTTGTCTCAGTCCATATCCAGGTTAGATGGTCCACGGCTCGCGCATCGCACGCGAACGGAAGCGGTTCGCCTCGGCGTCGTTCACGAATTCCTCTTTCGCCGGGTCGAATTTCATATCGCGTTTGAGCCACATGCAGACGTTCGCCGCATGCACGGTGGACATGGAGCGGTGCATGACGACCGGATTGGCCACGGTGAGCCGCCGCGACTTGACGCAGTCGAAGAAGTTGCGGACGTGGCTCATCGGCCGCTGCGTGCGGGCCATGTAGTCATCGACCAGCTTCTTGAAATCGGCCATCCAGGCGGGGTTGGAGACCTCACATTTGGAGTACCCGTCCGCGATGGCGACCCAGCCTTCGTCGCCTTCGTAGCGGACGCCGCAGGAACCGTGCCAGATCTTGCCGGCCATGTCCCGTTCGAGGACCAGCTTCACGCCGTTGGCGAAGGTCGCGACCATGCCGTCGCCGCTGTCGTTGGCGACGTACTTGTATTCGACGGGCGACGTGTCCGCCAGTCCGGCCGCCACCTGGACCTGGGCGAACGTGTGGGCGCCCCATTCGCCGATGCAGCTTGTGTGGAAATCATAGTGGTTGCGCCAGCCGCCGCGGGTGTATTCCGAGTTGTAGGGCCGCCAGGGACACGGGCCCAGCCAAGCGTCCCAATCCATTTCCTCCTTGGGCGGCAGGGGCTGTTCGGGCAGCCAATCGTGCCGCATCTCCGCAGCATCCCACGGCGCGATGTGCGCCCGGAGGGTGTGGAGCTTGCCGAGATAGCCGAGCCGGAGCAACTCGTTGGCGAAGGTGAAGTTGCCTTCGCTGAGCCGCTGGAGGCCGCTCTGATAGACTCGACGATGCCGCCTCGCGGTTTCGACGACGCCCTGACCCTCGGCAATCGTCATAGCCGACG
>JBDKRX010000030.1:0-23481 GCA_039683175.1 Phycisphaerales bacterium | reverse complement strand
CTCTTGTGCTCCCGCACGCGGGCTACGCCTACTCCGGCCCGGCGGCCGCCTACGGCGTCCAGTCGCTGGGCCGAGGCTACAAACGCGTCGTCGTGATCGGGCCGACCCATCGCCTGCCGATGGAGGACACGCTCAGTGTGCCGCGAGCGACACATTACGAAACACCGCTGAGCGAGATCCCGCTGGATGTCGAGTTCATCGAGAAGCTGCTGCAATATCCGCTTTTTCAGAGCATTCCGGCGGCCCATCAGGGAGAACACAGCGTCGAGATCGAGGTCCCTTTGCTCCAGTACAAGCTGGCGGATTTCAAGCTTGTCCCCATTGTCGCAGGACAGTGCTCGTACGAAGCCGTCGGCGAGGCGGGCAGGATTCTCGCAGGCCTGATCGACACCGACACGCTCGTCGTCGCCAGCTCGGACTTCACGCACTACGGCCCGCAGTACCGCTACGTGCCTTTCAAGGAGAACATCACGGAGGGCATCAGGAAACTCGACTTGGGCGCGTTCGAGTCCATTCGCAAGCTCGACGCCAATGGCTTGCTGAACTACCGGGATGAGGTCCGTGCGACGATCTGCGGCTGCGTGCCCATCGCCGTACTGCTGGAAATGCTCGACGAGGGCACGAAGGTCGAGTTGCTTCGGTACACAACCTCCGGGGAGGGGTTGGGCGACTACACGAACTCGGTCAGCTACCTTGCGGTCGTTTTCCGGGGGACATGGGCTGCTCGCGCCGCGACGTCCCCGGAAGTCCGCCAGTCCGCGTTGACGGCCGAGGACAAGAAACTGCTTCTGGACCTGGCCCGCCGGACGATTCGATATGCCCTGGACCACCAGAAGATCCCGGAGCCGTCGGATTTGAACTTTACCCCAGCGGACTCCATGAAACCGCCCAGAGGGGCCTTCGTCACGCTCAAGAAGAACGGCCAATTGCGGGGCTGTATCGGGGACATCTTCCCCCAGCGTCCCCTGTACAAATCCGTGATCGGCAACGCGATCTATGCCGCTTTCGGGGACCGGCGTTTCGAGCAGCTCAGGGGCGAGGAATACGACCAGATCAGGATCGAAATCTCGGCGCTCACCCCTCCGACGCCCGTTGCGTCGGCCCAGGAGATCCGCATCGGGACCGACGGCATGGTCCTGCGGAAGGACGGGCATTCCGCGGTCTTTCTGCCGCAGGTGGCGCCGGAGCAGGGATGGGATCTGGAGACAACTCTGCAACACCTGTCTGTGAAGGCCGGCCTGCCGGCAGACGCCTGGAAACAGGGCGCGACCTTCCAGGTCTTCCAGGCCGATGTGTTCGGTGAAGAGCCATGAGACTCGTCCGCGGCCTGATGATTGTCGCCTATGGCCTGGTCGCCATCGCGGCCCAGACCTTGCTCTTCCGCGAGTTCATCACCGCGTTCGAGGGCAACGACATCAGCGTCGGCGTCTTCTTCGCCTCTTGGTTTCTCTGGGTGGGCCTGGGGGCGGCGCTGGTTCGCCGCTCGGATCACCTGGCCGACATCCTGCTGCGGCACATCGAGCCTCTGTTCCTGGTTTATGTTCCGGCATTCGTCCTTCAACTCCTGCTGATCGTCCAAGTCCGCGAGCTGGCCGGCATCGCCTCCTACGATCTGGTTTCCATTCAAACGATGGTCCTGTGGTCAATGGCGGTCAATGCGCCCGTGAGTCTCGTGACCGGTGTGTTGTTCCCCATCGCCTGCCGATGGATCGAGCAGACGAACGCATTCCCCGTCTCGCGAGTCTACGTCCTCGAAGCCATCGGCAGCTTCGCAGGCGGTCTGGCGGTCACCGCCCTGCTCGCATGGCATGTGCCCATGGTGCAGGTGTCTCTGCTCGTGGTTCTCATCCTGGTAGCCCCGGTCATTGTCGTGTGCCTGTTCTCCTCGAACCGAGACCGGCGAATTGCGGTACTCCTCTCGCTGGCAACGGCGGCCTGCGCGTCGGCAATCCTGCTGACGAGAGCCGACGACGCCCTCACGCGCCGCCTCCAGGAGGCCAAGTGGATAAGATTGCTGCCCGGCGAGGCCCTCCAAGGCGCATTCCTCACAGCCCAGGCGGAATATCTCTACGGCCAATACGCCGGCCAGTGGGTCGCCATGCGGGAAGGCAGCGTCTGCGAGGCCCTGCCCGATGAGGAACAGGCGGGCCGGACCGCCGCGACGGTGCTTTGTCAAAATCCCCGGGCGAGACGGGTTCTGGTGATCGGTTCGGGCTTGGCACTGTGCAGCCGAATGCTGATGCTGCCGCGGATCGAGCACGTGGCCTGGGCGCATCCGGATGTGGAATACGCCGAACGGATGTTGGAGAATCTGCCAGGCGAGTTCGCGGTCCATGACAGCCGATTCCAGCCGGTGATGGATGAGATTCGCCGTTACTTGGTTGATGCGAAGGAGGGCTTCGACCTCGTCGTGGTGAATCTCGCCGACGTGACCGGTTCCGCGTTTAATCGCTACTACACGGTCGAGTTCTATGAACGAGTGAAGGCATCACTGCGTTCGGGCGGCGCAGTTGCCGTGGCCATCGCCGGCGGCGAGAACGTCACGGGGGCCGAACTGGCCGCTCTCGGAGCCTCCTCGCGTGCGACGCTGGCGAGGGTCTTTGCCGATCAGGTCCTGGCGCCGGGCGAGCAGACGTGGCTGATCGCTTCGGACTCCGCAAACCTCACCGACGACCCGGCGGCCGCTCGGGACCGCTTCGCCGGGATGGAAGACTCGCAACGGGTTTTCCCGCCAGCCGGCCTGTTATCTGTGTATCTGCCCGATCAGGTCGCGCAAACGCTGTCGTCGTACGACCGAGCCGACCTGCCGGAGGAACTCCTGGTCAACCGGGACTCGCGTCCCTTGACATACCTCTATGGTCTGTTGCTGGCCGCACGGCAATCGGGGGCACCGACAACACGATTCGTCCGACTGCTGGCCCTGGCCGGCTGGCTGCCGTTCCTCGTCCCGGTCGCGGTATTCATCGCTCTACGGGCACTGGCGATGGCGGACCGGCCATCCGATGCAAGACCATCAAGTTTCGATAGCGCCTTTCTTGTCTTCTCCACCGGCTGGGTCGCCATCGCAATGGTCCTTCTCCTGATGTACCTGTACGAGACACATTTCGGCTCGCTGTACCTGCACGTTGGCCTGATCTCGTCGCTGTTCATGGGTGGGCTGACGGCGGGCGCCCTGCTCGCCGGCCGACTCATGGCTCGACAGCCCGCGCACCGATCCGTGTATGTGCTGCTCGTCAGCATGCTTCTGACGCACGCCATCGTGCTGGCGACTCTCGCTCTCAGCTCGTTCGGGTCCTGGGCGGGCAATGGGGAGACCCTTTTTCGATCCGGACACGGCGTGTTCGCACTGGCGTTTGTCCTGTCGGGTCTGTGCTGCGGCGGATACTGGCCCATCGCGGCGGCACAACTCGCCGGAGGGGCCTTCCACCCGGGCGAGTCGGGCGGCCGACTCGAAACCGCCGACCACATCGGCGCCTGCCTCGGCGGCCTGGCGGCGAGTCTCCTGATGATCCCGGTGCTCGGGATCAGAGTCTCACTCTTGATCCTCATCGGCCTGTTATTCGCCAATCTACCGGCCGCTATTGCAGGCATATGGCGCTCCGCGACTGCCGGCATCCCTGTGGAAGGTACGACGCTCCGGCGAGTCGGCTATGCCTTGTTGGGTGTCTGTGCCTGTGTTGTCCTGGGCTCGAATCTCCTGACCCGGATGAACGACAGATTGCAGCCGGCTCTGCCGCCACATGTCGTCGCTGCGCTGGCAGGCGAGCAGCCGACCCGGTATGCCTCGGTGACCTTGGCGGCCAGCGACAAAAGGGCGAGTTATGTCGTCATCCTCGATGCGGACCAGAAGCCGGTCGGTTATCTGTTCAGCTCAGCCGATTTCGCACCTGAGGTCAGAGGTTTCGGCGGCAGGCTCAACCTTGCAGCCCATGTCGATGCCGCAGGCAAACTGGCAGGCCTGCTGATCGTGCGATCCAACGAGACTCCGTCCTATCTTGAAATGCTGCACGGCTGGCTCGACTCGCTCAAGGGAAAGGACGTGCTCGGGCCAGAGCCCCTCGCGGGCGTCAATGCGGTCGCAGGGGCGACGGTCAGTTCCGATGCAGTCCTTGCGTCGCTGCGGATGTCGGCGCAGCGATTTGCGGCCGAGATCCTCCACAGCGGCGCCGCCGCAGACGCAGGGAGACAGAGAACAGCGACAGATGCGACGGCACTGTATCTGCTCGCGATCACCCTTCTGGCCTTCGTCGCGATCCACAGAGGCGGCGCCCGTAGCCGGGTCGTGGTGCTCGTTCTGACCTTCGTTCTGGGCGGGGTCATTCTCAATGCCCAATACTCCACGGAACAGATTGTCACGCTGCTGTCACTGAACACGCCGGCGGCGGCGATCACGGGTGCGTTTCTGTTGGCGGTGGGCGTGCCGGTCCTTGTGCTGCTGTTCGGAAACCTCTACTGTGGCTATCTGTGCCCCTTCGGGGCGGTCCAGGAACTGCTCGGTTACGCACTTCTGCGACGATTCCGGCCGATTTCCTCGCGCAACGAGATGCGGCTGGCCCGTTTCATCAAGTACATCGTCCTGGCTGTCCTTGTCGTTGGGTTCTTCATCGTCCGAGACCGCCGGACATTGGCGGGCGATCCGCTCACCTCGATCTTCGCCTTGCGGCTGGCATCTTCGCACTGGCCCGCGTGGTTGCCTGTGATCGCAGGAATCGCTCTGATCGGCTCGTTGTTCTACCCTCGTTTCTGGTGTCGCTACCTGTGCCCGGCGGGGGCGTTCTTATCTCTGCTGAATCGCGTTCGGCTCCTGCGACAATGGAACCCGGTGAAATGGTTCGCCAAGTGCGAGTTCGGCTTGACGGCCTCGGACCACTTTGATTGTATCTATTGTGATCGGTGCCGGCACACAGGAAAACCAATCCCGACGGGTACGCCGCGGCCGGCCCCCGGCGCACTCATTCTCGCGTCGATTCTTGCCGGTCTCTATGTCGCAGGACTCTCGGTGAGCCAGTTCCGCCTTGCGATGCCCCAGATCCTGCACGAGCCGTCCGCAGCGGTCGGCGCCGGCGGGCAGCCCCGCGACGTGGATGCCCGGCAGATCCGGACCCTGATCGAGCAAGGCCGATTGTCGAATCGGGAGGCTGAGCACTACAAGCGAATGGAATGATCGGTATAATCACAGCATGGACAACGCCGTGATCAGCACGATCTTCAGCCAGATGGCCGATGTGATGGAGATCCTCGGCGAGGATCGATTCCGCATCAACAGCTATCGCACGGTGGCCCGAGTGATCGGCGAAATGCCAACCGATGCAGCGGTCCTACTCGAGAGCGGCGAGCTTGCCGAGACCCCCGGCATCGGCAAGTCCTCGCTGGCCAAGATCGAGGAGTTCGTCAGAACAGGCGCGATCCAGGCCCACCGGGAGCTGCTGGCCAAGGTCCCGCCCTCTCTGTTGGAGCTGCTCAACATCCCCGGCGTCGGACCCAAGACGGTCAAGACGTTCTACCACGAGCTACACATCCATGGCATCGACGACTTGAGAAGGGCCCTCGATGAGGGTCTGGTCGAAACGCTGCCGGGATTCGGCCCCAAGAAAGCGGATGCGATCCGCAAAGGCATTGAGTTCATGGCGAAAACAGCGGGCCGCATACGTCTCGACCAGGCGATGCTCGCCGCAGAGATTGTCGTCGCCTATTTGAGGCAGCTTCCCGGTGTAGACAGGGTCCAGCCGGCGGGTTCGGTCCGTCGTTGGGCAGAGACCGTGGGCGACGTCGATATCCTCGTTTGCAGTGGGCCAAACGAGCGAATTCTCCAATCGTTCACGGATGCCCCTTTTGTCGAACGTGTCCTTGGCGCGGGCGGAACGAAAGCCTCTGTCCTGCTGCGCACGGAGACATCGCCCGTCCAGGTCGATGTGCGCGTGGTGCCGCCGGAGAGCTTTGGGGCCGCGGCCCAGTACTTCACGGGCTCGAAGGCCCACAACGTTCGCCTGCGAGAGATCGCGGTGAAGGCCGGGCTCAAGCTGAACGAGTACGGCCTGTTCAAGGACGAGGAGAGGATTGCTGGCGAGAGCGAGAAAGATGTCTATGCCAGACTGGGTCTGGACTACGTGGACCCCCTGTTACGGGAGGACCGTGGCGAAGTCGAGGCAGCAAGGAAGCACGCTCTCCCGAGGCTTGTTACACTCGATAATATCCGAGGCGACTTTCACTCGCACACCAACGCGACCGACGGCGCCGCGAGCATTGAAGAGATGGCCCAGGCCGCCCAGTCACTGGGATACGAGTTCCTCTGCATCACGGACCACTCGCAGTCCACAGTCATCGCCAACGGCCAGTCGCCCGAGCGACTTGCCAGGCAGATTGAGCAGATTCACCGAATCAATGCCAAGCTCAAGGGGATCACGATCCTGGCGGGCGCGGAGGTGGATATCCTGGCCGAGGGCCGGCTCGATTTCGAGAACGAGGTCCTGGCCGACCTGGATTGGGTGGTCGCCTCGATCCATTCGGCACTGGGTGGTCTCCGAGAGCGGGTCACCACGCGGACGCTCAAGGCTATGGACAACCCCTACGTCTCCTGCATCGGCCATCCCACCGGCCGGATCATCGGGCGTCGCGAGGCGATGGACCTGGACATGCCCGCCGTGATCGGGCACGCCGCTCAGACCGGGACGGCCCTGGAGGTGAACTGCGACCCCTCCCGGCTGGACATGAAAGACATCCATTGCAGAATGGCTGTCGAGGCCGGCGTCAAGCTCGCCCTCGGCACCGACGCCCACAGTCCCGCCGGCCTCTCCCACATGCCGTTCGGTGTCGCTACCGCCGGGCGGGGTTGGGCCGCAAAGACCGATCTTCTCAACACGCTCTCTGTGGCCAGACTCCGATCCTGGATCAAGTCGAAACGACCCAAGTGAGCGAAGGCTCGGATTTTGATCTGAGGTTTCATTTGACAAATCATTGATCTCACCGCATAAATCACCAGTCGCTTATCATGATCGCTTAAGGTTCTGGTGCTGATGGATGTTGCAGCAGCTCTATATCACGGACGGCAAGGTCACGGACAGTGGTCAGGGCGAGGCCTCGGTCTGGGTCTACACAGCCCCGGATGAGGCCGAGCGGAAGTACCTCATCGAGCAGTTGAAGATCGACGAGCACACGCTGAATTCGGCGCTGGATCCCGACGAGATGAGCCGGTTGGAGTTCGAGCCGGAACACGCCGCGATGATCTTCAAGAGACCCAAACACTACACCGCTCAGGACAATTTTTTGTTCCGCGTGGTGTCCACGGGCGTCTTCCTCTTCAGCAATCGCCTGGTTATCGTGCGCGCCGACGACGCTGCGCTGTTCGAGGGCCGGCCCTTCATCAAAATGCAAACGGTCCAGGACGTATTTCTCAAGCTCATCTACCGGGCCATCGCCCATTTCGTGGAGCACCTGCGAGCCATCAACATGATCTCCGGCGAGCTCGAGCATCAGATCAATGCTTCCATGGAGAACAAGCACCTGCTGAACATGTTCACGTTGGAGAAAAGCCTCGTGTACTACCTCAGCGCGATCAATTCCAACGCCGGACTCATCGACAAGCTCCGGAACAATTCGGCGAAGCTGGGTCTGACCCAGGAGAATGTGGAGTTCCTCGACGACATCCTGATCGAGAACACCCAGTGCCGCGGGCAGACCGAGATCTACTCCCAGGTGCTCTCCAGCCTGATGGACGCCCGCGCCTCGATCATCAGCAACAACCTCAACGTGCGGATCAAGGCCCTGACCATCATCACGATCGGCATCATGTTGCCGACGTTCATCGTCAGCCTGTTCTCCATGAATGTTCCGATCCCCATGGGAGAGCATCCGTTTGCCTTCTGGATCATCATGGGGATCACCACCGTCGCGGTGACGGCCCTCGCGTTCCTCTGGCGCAAGCTGCGCTGGTAGCAGGATCGATGATTTTCCGCTTCCCACCTGGGAATTTCCTTCTATGATATGGGCAATGCGCCGACATCGCGGATCGTCTGGAGTTGACAACATGGAGATGGCCCTGACCTATCGGAATCTGATCGATCTGTTCAACCAGTCGCTGGCCAAGGTGACTTCCGGCGACAAAGTCTGTGTGGAGGTCCTCCGAGCCGACCGGCACGACACGCTCACCTTTGGGCGGTTGCGTGCCAGCGCCGAGGTCTTTGCGACCTGGTTGCTGCTCGAATCCGGGCTGAGCCGAGATGACAAGGTGGCGCTCGTGAGCAGGAACCGGGCGGACTGGGACGTCGCCTTCTGGGGCGTCGTACTGGCCGGGATGATCCCGGTCCTGATCGATCCGGAACGCGGGCCGCAGGGCGTAATCAGCCACATGCAGGCCACCGACTGCCGCTGCCTGATCCTGGCTGACGACTACACAGAAGAAGAAGCTCGGCGGGAACTCGCGGACTTCTGCCACGCGCAGAGACTTCGCATCCTGGTCCTCACCGGCAAGCCGCTGTGCGATCTCGATTCCCCCGATCATAGTGTGCTCGACACGGTCGGTCGCCAGATCGCTCCGGAGGATACTGCCGTCATTCTCTGCACCTCCGGCACGACCGGCGATCCCCGCGAGGTCGAGCTGACCCATGCGAACCTCATCGCCAATCTCCAGGGCTCGATCCGCAAGGTGGACCTGACGGAGGCGGACGTCCTCGGCCATATTCTGCCGCCCCACCACTCCTTCGGCATGACCGTCGGCAAGCTCCTGGCCCTCGTGGCCGGCGCCACCAATATCTACACGAACAAGTACCGCGAAGTCGCCGACCTGATTCGCGACCGGCGCATCACGATCTTCATTGCCATCCCGGCTCTCTATACGACGCTGGCCAAGAAACTGGAGGATGGCATCGAAAAGCAGAAAAAGCAGAGCCGTCTCGTCGCCCTGCTCGACCGCTATGCGCCCTGGTACGTCGGGCGAAGACTGCGGGAAAAGCTCGGCTGGACGAATGTGCGGTTCTTCCTCTCCGGGGCGGCGCCCATGCCCCGCTGGGTGCTTGAAAGCCTCTGGCGGCGAGGGTTCAAGATGTTCGAGGGCTATGGCACGACGGAAAACTCCCCTGTCTACGGCTTCAACGAACGACCTGACAAAATCGGCTCTGTGGGCCAGCCGATCAGCACGCTGGTCACCAAGATCGTGGATGAGGACAATCAACTGCTCCCGCCGCGTCGCAAGGGCGAGATCTGCCTCGGCGGGCCCTGCATCGCCAAGGGCTACTACAAGAACCCCAAAGCTACAGAGGCGGTTATCGACGTGGACGCACAAGGCGTGCGCTGGCTGCACACAGGCGACCTCGGCTACCTCGACGAGGACGGCGACCTTTATATCACAGGCCGCAAGAAGTACCTCATCATCCTGCCCGGTGGCAAGAACGTAAATCCCGAACGGATTGAGGCGGCTCTGTCGGAGGCACAGTTCGTCAAGGAGATCCTGGTGGTCCCAAGTCGTCACGAAGAGAGCAGCGGGCTCATGGAAGAATCCGTCCGTGTCCTCGTCCAGCCTGCCTGGGAGGAACTGGAGAGCCACACCGGACAGTCGCGGCAGGAATTGCTCGCCCAGTCGCAACAAACCAAGAACCTGATCTGGGAGAGTCTCCGCGACTGCCAGCAGCGGAACAAGCACCTATCGAGCTTCGAGAAGGTCGCAGCCCGCAACATCGAGATCCATCCGGGCGATTTTCTCAAGACCTCCACGGGAAAGGTCAAACGCGACCACTACATCAACCTGGAGCACCTGGAGGCGAAACACACGCGGATTGCCGAGTACAAGGCTTCGCGGGCAGCCCAGAAGCAAGTCCACGACACGGCAGGTGCATAAAAGAAAACTCGAAATCCGAAACAAGCACGAATGATCAAAATCCAAATGACCAAAACGGCTCTGCCGGCCGGCGACAGCATTTCGGTCATTTGGGTTTTGAACTTGTTTCGGATTTCGCGTTTCGTGCTTCGTGCTTCCCTCGCAGCCGGCGGAGAATGTCCCAGTACGCCCCTCGGGCGCCGGCGGCGATGGCGTCGGCCAGTTCGGTATTGTCGTTGTAGTTGTGGTCGGTGGCCTCGGCGTCCGGCTGTTCCGCCGTCGGCTCGAAGAATCGCTCGTCGCCCGCGATGAGGTCCTTGACCAGCCGGGCAGGCTCGGGCCCCAACCCCGGCGAGATGTAGAACGTCGGCTGGAAGAAATCGACCTGACCCGTGTACTTGCGTCGCAGACCGGGGTTTGTTTCAAGCGGTCCCTCGGCCTTCACGGCGTCCACCATCCCCGTGCCGGGATAGATGCGGATTCCCATCGAAGTCCCCGCACAGTCGGGATCGATCTTCTTGATGAAGTCGATCGTCTCAGCAGCGGTCTGCGGAGTCTCGCCGGGTCCGCCAAGCAGCAGATCGATCATCACTTTCATGCCGTTCTCGCGGCACAGACGCACCGCATTCGCCAGGTCCTTGCTGCGGTGCGGCTGGCGGTACGTGGTCAGCATCCGCTCGCTGGCGGAATCGCCTGTGAAGTTGATGCCGACGCAGCCGGCCTTTCGCATGGCCGCCGCCATCTCGGCGTCGAACGGCGTCACCGCCAGATACGCATACCACCGCACGCGCTCGCCCAGCGACCGGCGGTTCAACTCTTCGCAGACGGCCATCGCGTGACTCCGGGGGATATTGAACTCAGCGTCGCAAGTGTGCAACACATCGACCCCCTGCGCCAGGAGCGACTCGATCTCGTCGGCGATCTCGACGGGTTTTCGTGACCTCGGCACAGCCCCCTTGCTCAGTGGGTCCGCACAGTACAGGCACTGGCGGTTGCACCCTCGCTTGGTCTCGAAGCCGCACTGGCCCCCCCGTGCGAAGTAGGTGGCGTTGTCAACTATGTTGCGCCGCACAGGCAAGGAGAGATCCGCCGGCCAGGCGGGGTCGTTGCTCCTGACCCGTCCGTTGGACCACCAGACAAGCCCCGGGACCTTCTCGAAATCCCGCCCGTTCTGCAACTGGCGGTAGAGAGCGACCGTGGCCCCCTCCCCATCACCGCGAATGCCGAACTCAACGCCGGTGTACTCCACGATGCGCTGCGCAAACACAGAGAACCCGACGCCGCCAACGACAATCGGGGCATCGCTGAGCCTGCGGATGCTCTGCACGAGTTGGGACAGTCCCGGCACAAACCACTGGGCGCTGGGCCAGAAGCAGTCATCCACGTTGCGGAAGGACAACCCGACGAGCGAGGGACTGTTGGCAGCGAAATACCCGCGAATCGCCGCCTCCGGCCCCTGGCACAAGGCCAGATCGAGAATGCTCACCTCGATCCCGGCCCGGACAGCCGCCTCCGCTACGTACTCCAAACCAATCGGCGCAATCGCCGGCACCATTCGATTCGTATTGATGAGAGTCAGCATAGCCCGGTATGGTAGCGACATCAAGCCCGCGTCGCAAGCCCGGAGGACTCGTGGCAGGTCACTGTGTCTGTATTTCTCACGTTGCCTGCTGTTCTTTCTGTTTGGCCTTCTTCTCGGCGAAGATGGACAGTACGATGCCGAGTTCGTATAGGGCGTACAACGGGATCAGCAAGGCGAGCATGGAGAAGGGGTCCGGCGACGGCGTGGCTACCGCCGCCACGAACGCTAAGCCGAGAATCACGTACTTGCGGTAATTGCGAAGGGTCGGGATGGAGACCAAGCCCGTGCGGACCAGGATAAACACGGCGATTGGGGTCTGGAAGGCGACGCCAAAGACCAGCATCAGGATCGTAACGAACGAGATGTACTTCTGCACGGTCCACGTGCTTGCGATGCTAACGGCGTCGCCGAATCTGAGGAAGAAGGCGAGAGTGTAGTAGGCAATCACAAACAGGAAGAACAGTGCACCCACAATAAACAGGATGACGGAGAAAGGCACAGCTCGGTAGACATATCGCCGTTCGATCGGATACAGCCCGGCGGCAACGAACGCCCAAATCTGATAAAAGACCCAGGGAGACGTGAGAATCAAACCCGAGACCAGGGAGACTTTCATGTACGCCATGAATGCCTCTGCCGGCGCCATCGACCTGAGTTGCCAGTCGAACGGCAGCGGCTTGCCTGCCGTCCCGCCTCGCGTTTCCTCCACCCATGTTTGGACCGCTTTCGCAGACGCCTTCCGCAGGACCTCAATCTGCTTCGGATCGAGCTTGAGTGCGCTGGCATTGGGGTCGATCACCAGTTGCTGCGTCAGCGTATCGAAGAACGTGCCCACGAAGGCGAGCATTTCCTTCTGAATCTGGGGCACGTCGGTTGTCGTGATTCTGCCCCGCACTGCCATCTCATAGGGTATCTCGATGAACTTCAGGATCCGCGTGCCGAAGATCAGGCTGACGATGGTGCCTATGAGTAGGCCCAGGATGGCCAGGATCAACCGGGCGCGGAGTTCCTCCAGGTGATCACCAAGGGACATCGTGCATTGGCCGGGATCGAGGTTCTTCCTGATCTTTACCATGTCGTGGACACAATCGAGACGAAACGGACTTGCGGGTGGCTAACGCGAACCTGAATCCTTCGGGCTGGACGAGGACTTGCCGTCAGACACCGCGTCGCTGCTCGTCTTCTTGACGTCGTCCACCAACTCGTCGGTGGATTCTTTGGCTTCGTTGATGCCCTTCTTGAACTCGGTCAGGCTCTTGCCCACGCTGCGGGCCAGTTCGGGCAGCCGCTTGCCGAAGATCAACAGCGCAATGACCAGAATCACCAGCCATTCCGTGTGGCCCGGCATACTCAAGAACGCCAACGCATGCATCGACTGAATCATCATAATCTCCTTGAGGCGGTTCGTACCTCGAAACGCCAATACAAATCTACATTGGAATCTACCTGGATGTTGTGGCCCCCTCTGCGTAGCGCCTTCGCGACGCCCTTACAGACACGTTCCAAGGCAGTATATCCGCCGCACAAGGCATCGTCAAGACAAAACGACATCGCCTTCGCCACCCGCCTAATGCCCACCCCATCCCCTGGCTACAGACCGATAAGGAGCGGCTCGGCGGCCCTGGTCGCAAGCCTCCCCTGCCTGTCTCGCCTGCTTTGAAGCCCATGTAAGTCTATATGGGGGCAGATGTTACGATCTTGAGATACATTTTTTCTTGCATATTTGGGCCAGTTTCCGCTATAATACGGTCACTGTTGAGCTTAGAAGTAGTTGGGTCCTGGGGGGTAGAAAATTGGCTATGGCTCGCTTTTATTGGGAAATTTGGCTGCCATTCACGATGACCAAGCGACGCATCCTGGTCTTGGCGATCGCCAGCTATTTGGCCCTTTGCTGAGCCCATGGCGCCCGGGTCCATTCCGTCGGCTCTCTCCAGGCCGGCTGTTGCGCGGGCCTTTGTGCCTCTCCTGCACACAACAACTATTTCTTCACCAGTCCCCGCTATGCTGCGCTGGCGCGACGCAAACCATACAGCGTGCTTGACGGCACCGGGCATCCGGCCTAAAATCAAGTTTCTGATGTAGTGAACGCCATTCCATTAGGAGTCGTCATGCAGGCGAGATTGAGGTTTCTGGGGGCCGCGCAGAATGTGACCGGGTCCCGGCATATGCTGGAAATCGATGGCACGCGATTGTTGGTCGATTGCGGGTTGTACCAAGAACGTCACTTCGCGTCTCGGAACTGGGACCCTTTGGTCGTGCCGCCGGCAAGTATCCAAACAGTGCTGCTAACCCATGCCCACCTCGATCACTGTGGCCTGCTGCCCAAGCTCGTGAAGGACGGGTTCGACGGGCGAATCCTCTGCACGTCAGCAACGGCAGAGATCGCGAAGATCATCCTGCTCGACGCGGCCAAGATCCAGGAGGAAGACGCGGCCTACAAGCTCAAACGTCACAAGAAGGAAGGCCGGGTAGGTCCGCACGGAGACCAGCCGTTGTACACCGCAGCCGATGTCGAGAAATGCCTGCCGCTCTTTTCCCCGGTCGAGTACGGCGAGACAGTGAAGATCTCACCGGAAGTGGAAGCGGTGTTCTCCGAAGCCGGTCACGTCCTGGGCTCTTCGTTCATCAACGTCGGGATCTCCCACAACGGCGACTTCCGCAACGTCCTGTTCTCGGGCGACGTCGGCAGAAAGGACCGACCGATCATTCGCGACCCGGATGGAGCAAGGGATGGCGATTACATCCTCGTCGAGTCCACCTACGGCGACCGCGTCCATGGCGGCCCCGAGGACATCAAGAGCGCCATCGCGGAGGTGATCCGGCAAACCCACGCCGCCGGCGGCAACGTCCTCGTGCCCAGTTTCGCTTTGGAACGAGCCCAGGAATTGCTCTATTACATCCACGAGCTCCGGCATGAGGACGCCATCCCACGGATGAAGGTCTTCCTCGACAGTCCGATGGCCAGCGCCATCACGAAGGTGTTCCGCCATCACCCGGATCTCTACGACGGCGGGATGCGACGGCTCATGCAGAACCACGACTCGCCGTTCCAGTTCCCCGGCCTGACGTTCACCGATACGACGAATGAATCCAAGGCAATCAACTCGATCAAGGGTCCGATCATCGTGATTGCGGGTTCCGGCATGTGCACCGCAGGCCGCATCAAACACCACCTGGCCAACGGAATCGCCCGACCACAAAATACGATCATGTTCGTCGGCTATCAAGCGGTCGGGACTCTCGGCCGTCGGATCGTCGATGGCGAGTCGGAAGTGCGAATCCTCGGGACGAACTACCCGGTCAGAGCCAAGGTCGTCCAGATTCACGGCTTCAGCGCCCACGCGGACAAAGAGGAACTGCTCGCCTGGCTCGGCTCGCTCAAGAAGACGCCGCGACGGCTCTTCGTCGTGCACGGCGAAGCCGAGAGCGCCCAACAGTTCGGCCGGTTCATCCACGAGAAGACCGGCTGGGAAGTCACCGTCCCCGCCTACCAGGATGAGGCCATTCTGAACTGATCGCGCCGGTCAATCCTCCGGCAGCGGTTTGCCCTTGGTCTCCGGAGCCCAGATCAGAGCGACCAGTCCCAACAGGAAGATGAACGACAGCACCGTCGCCGCCTTGCGGAACGGCTCGTTCACCTGCGCCGCGAGGAGCTGCTGGTTGATGTACATCAACATGGGCGGGAAACCGGCGGCCAGATACCGCACCGTGTTGTAGCAGAAGCCCACCCCTGTGCCGCGCAGTCGCGTCGGGAACAGTTCGGGGAAGTAGATCGAGTACCCGCCGAAGACCGACAGTTGGGCAAAGCCCATCATCGGCAGCATCCAATAGGCGTCGGCGCCGCTCCGCAGACAATTGAAGACGAAGACCGTCGTACCCAGACAGAGGATGAAGGCGCCGGCAAACGCCAGACGCCGCCCGACAAACGTCGCGACCAGCGTAAAGGTCATCATCCCAAGGAAAGACCCCACGTCCTGGAGGGCAGTGCCGTAACCTCGCACGATGTCCACGACCTTCTGCGGCTGACCCTGCAGCGCAGTCGAGATCAGTTCGGGGGAAAAGAAGCCGATGCCCCAGAGTCCCGCCATGCCGGCCAGGCCGAGGCACACACCGACGAGCAGGTTGCGCCGCCAGACGGGGTGCCGGAACAGATCAGGAATCGAGCCGAATCGCTTCGACCCGTCCTTGCATTCTGCCGCCTGGCGCTTGGCCTGTTTCCATCGTTCGGGCTCGCGCAGGACGAGCACGATGGGAACGACCAGGATCGCCGGGAGGATGCCCACGAAGAACATGATCCGCCAGCCGGTCATGCCGAACATGAAGTCCGCGTGGCCCGGCTGAATCTTTGTGCTCAGCAGGGAGCCAATGATGTTGCCGCAGGATGAGAGCGTCTGAAGCAATCCCAAGGCCAGTGGTCGGACGCGGGCAGGGACGCTCTCCGCCACAAGGGTTGTGGCTGCCCCGAACATCCCGCCGACACCCAAGCCGACCAGGAACCGGTAGATCATGAAATCGTATCCGCTGTGGGAGAACCCCGACAGACCGGTGAACCCGGAATAGACCAGCAGCGCCACGACCATGGTCTTGACGCGTCCCCAGCGATCGCTCATGATGCCAAAGATGATGCCGCCGGTGGCCCAACTGATCATCATGATGCCGGTGGCCCAGCCGCCCCACGATTTGACAACGGAATCCGCGACACCGCTGCCCAAAACCTCCTTCAGGGCCGGCTCGCGACACAGCGCGAAGATCCGCTGGTCCATGCAGTCGAACAGCCACCCGCACGAGGCAATGAGCACGACGAGATAGTGATAGCGAGTGAGTTCCTTCCACCACGGCCCCTCGACGCCGAGTTGGTTCGGTGCAGCCGATTCCGCCATCTGCTCATCTCCTTATCTCAGGTCCAACTCCAACCGCCGCTGACCACCAGCGCCGTCACGCCATCAGACGGCAAAACTGTCTCGGACGCCCGAGAGTCAAGCGCGTCGTAGTGTACCGCCAGACCGCCGGATAAGGGAAGGAGTTTTTGCAGGATGTACCAAGAACCGCCGAGTCACGCCTGCCTGTTTGCAGCATTGACTCGGCCCGCTTCTATTCGGTATACTGTATGGCAGAAATCGAGAGCCGATTCTTCGTCGCTTCGGTTGGTGTTTGCGTGTCGGGCCGAAGGAGATACCGTGTATTTGTCTGTTCCCGGATTCGGGAGAGGAGCACAGAACATGGCTGCAGCGAGGAACACGCACATTCGTCCGGCAATCCCCCTGCTCATCGCCGCCAGCCTCTTCGGCGCTCGCGTCGACGCCCAGTACGGCGGCGGCGCCGGCGAACCCAACGATCCCTACCAGATCTGGACGGCCGAGCAGTTGAACGCCATCGGCGCCGATCCCAACGACTGGACCAGGCACTTCAAGCTCATGGCGGATATCGACCTGTCGGCCTATGGAGACATGGCCTTCACGCCCATTGGATACGGCCAGCCTGGACGCGAGCCAAGCAAGTGGTCGTTCACGGGCGTCTTCGACGGGAACGACCATGCGATCTCCAACTTCACGCGCAATTCGGTTGGAGAAGGCCCGGTGGGGCTCTTCAGGGGTGTCGGCAGAGGCGGCGAGATCAAGAACCTGACCCTGATCGATCCGAACCTCCTGCTCAGTGAAGGGTCGCACGGCGCCCCGCTCGTGACGTATCTCGCGGAAGGCACTGTGACGAATTGCCACGTTCGCGGTGGCCGGGTATCGGGGACGCATCTGGCTGGCGGATTGGTCGCACACAACACGCGAGGGAGGATCGTCAACTGCAGCGCAACCGCCCAGGTCGAAGGCGATCAGGCCGTAGGAGGGCTGGTGGCGTTCAACAACGGCGTTATCACCGGATGTCATGCAGGCGGCCGCGTAACGGGTGACCATTGGATCGGTGGCCTCGTGGGGCAGAATGACGGGAGTATTGCCGACAGCTACGCAACGACGGACGCAAATGGGGTGGAAGCTGTTGGTGGTTTGGTCGGACTCCACGAGTGGGGCACGATAGAGGACTGCTATGCAACAGGTGCTGTCGGTGGCACAGAGGGCGTCGGTGGTCTCATCGGCTGTGGCATGGGCAGCACAATAGACAATTGCTACGCAACAGGCCCTGTGAATGGCACGAGATATGTGGGCGGCCTGGCCGGGACGTGTAATTCCGAGATCAGCAACTCCTATGCAACCGGCGACACCGTCGGCGAATTCTGTGTCGGCGGACTTGTGGGAGGGGGCACCGGCACAATCGACGGATGCTACTCGACCGGTGACGTAGCCGGCGATACATCGGTCGGCGGCCTGGCCGGAGAAGGCGAAACCACCACGAACAGCTATTCGACCGGTTCCGTGACAGGCAGAGAACGGGTAGGTGGTCTGCTCGGAAGCGCGGCCATCAAGGTCATGAACTGCTTTGCCACCGGCGACGTGACAGGCGACAATTGTGTCGGAGGGCTGGCAGGTTCTTGTAGCTGGGGCACGATTGTGAACTGCTACGCGATGGGTGCGATTCACGGTCCAAGCATCGGCGATGACAACCCGAGGGAGACCACGACGGATGACGCTGCGATGCGCAGGGTTCCCTCCGCGCCCCGGCCGGCTGCCTTCGCCGGCGGATTGGTCGGATCGAACAATGGCTCGATCCTGAACTGCTACTCCACGGGGTTGGTCCACAGGACACGGGACGCCGGCGGGCTCGTGGGGTACAGTACATTCGGGCGTGTTGCCGGCTCATTCTGGGACATCGAGACGAGCGGACAATCCACCAGCGACGGGGGCCTCGGGCGAACCACAAGCCAGATGCAGACGGCTCTCACATTCCTCGGCTGGGGCGCCTTGGACAGCCAGGATGCCTGGACGATCGAGGAGGGTCTTGATTACCCAAGGCTCTCCTGGGAGGGCAAACCGGGAGTGCCGATCTACCGGCCCTATCCCGCAGGCGATGGGACGCAGGATGCCCCGTACCGGGTCTCCACGCCTGAAGAACTGATTCTCGTCGGGTGGTTCCCATCCCAGTGGAACAAGTGTTTTGTGCTGGCCACAGACATCGATTTGGGTCCGCATGCCGGAGCCGTGTTCACGATCGGCAACAGCGACACCCCTTTCAGTGGCGTCTTCGACGGAAACGACTGCGCCATCTCCAACTTCCGCTATCGGACGGAGAACCTGGCCTGCGCCGGGCTCTTCGGGCGGGTCGCCGACCCGAACGCCGTGATTCGGAATCTCACGCTGATCGACCCGAACGTAGCTGCAGGACAGGCATCCTATGTGGGCTCCCTGGTCGGGTACCTGGTGGAGGGCACCGTAATAGGCTGTGACGCAAAGGGCGGATACGTCTCTGGAGGAAGAGATGTCGGCGGTCTGATCGGACAGACTGGCAAGATTGGCTCGTCTCGAGACGCGTGTGGACTGGTCCGCGAGTGTCGCTGCACAAGCAGGGTAACCGGGGATGGAGGGGTGGGCGGTCTGGTCGGGACCCATGACGCCGGTGCCATTACAGGGTGCATCTCAACCGGCGACGTCTCTGGCGACGGGGGTGTTGGCGGCTTGGTCGGCTACAACTGGCGTGGCGTCATCACGAACTGCTTCACCGACGGGACAGTCAGCGGCCGCGCGGGGATCGGAGGGCTCGTCGGGAGCGTCTCTCTCCTGGGAGGCGTGATCTGCGACTCCTATGCGATGAGCGTCGTCACGGGGGAGACCTCGGTTGCTGGCTTGATCGGACGCAATGGGGGAACCGTCACGAACTGTTATGCGACCGGCGCCGTCCGCGGAGTTCAGAACGTCGGCGGCCTCGTGGGAGAAGAACTGGGGGTAAACGCGGATACCATCGGATCGTTCTGGGATGTGGAGACCACCGGCCAGACCGAAAGTGCCGGCGGGATCGGCTTGCCAACCGCTGCGATGAAGACCGTGGGCACCTTCCTCGACGCCGGGTGGGACCTCATCGGGGAGACCGCCAATGGCGTCGAGGACATTTGGTGGATTCTCGACGGCGAGGACTACCCGCGACTGTTCTGGGAGCTGCCATAGTCCTGCTCCCCGTTTTTTTGTGTTGTGGCTCGATGCCAGCCGGGGTATACTGCCCCCCAGCTTTGCGACGCCCGCGCGGCCTCGTGTGGCGTTCGCCTTGTGGGAGACATTGGCATAGGCATGAAGTCACGAGTCACCGGAATCTCGAACCTACAGTAAGGGGGCAAACCCATGACGAGCGAAGACACCGAAAGACACCCCATCCGAACCACTTGCTGCCCGTGCGGCGGGCATAGCCACTCCCCCGCCGGGATCAGCCGTCGCGGCTTTCTGCAGAGCGTCAGCGGCGCCGCAGCCGTCGGCACGGCCTTGAGCGGCCTGACGTGGTCAGCGGTTTCGGCGGCCGAGGCGGGCGACCGAACCGGTCCCCAGCGGCGGCCCCTCGTGGTCAGGCCCATCCTGACGTATGAGATCCCCACGCCGCAACCACAGACAAGCTGGCGGTCCTGGGGCGGCATCCAGAACCAGCAACAGGCCGAGGAGGAATTGGGTCGCATCCAGAAAGAGCTCGACGTGATCAAACGACGGGCGGACTTCCCGATCGAGGTCCTCAAGCCCGTCGGCATCCGGAACTCGCAGGAATTGGCGAAGATCACCGATTTGAAACAGGCCGATGTCTGCATCGTGTACGCGGCGGGCGCCGGTATGAACCTCTTCGACGAGATCGGCAAGCAGGCCAAGAACACGCTCATCTTCTGCAGGCACAAGTCGGGACCGGTCTACCTCTGGTACGAGATCATCAGTCCGCGCTACCTGCGTCAGCACACCGATGCCCTGAAAGTCCAGGGCATCGATGACGGCGACGTGATCGTGGACAACCAGGACGAGATCCTCTGGCGTCTGCGGGCCCTGTGCGGCCTGCGGAATACCCTGGGCACGAAGATCCTGTGCATCGGCGGACCCGCCGCCTGGGCCCAGCCCGAAGGCGTGGTGCAGAACCTCGTCCGCAACGTGTGGAAATTCGACATGCAGACGGTCGCCTACGACGACCTCGGCAAACTGATCAAAGAGGCCCGGGCTGATGCAGCCGCTGTGAACAAAGCGAAAGAACGTGCCGCTGCGTATGTCAAGGCCAAGGGCGTCAAGCTGGAGACGAAGCCCGAGTTCGTCGAAAACGCGTTCTTGTTGGAGCAGGTCTTTGTCGGGCTGATGAAGAAGGCCGGTTGCCAGGCGATCACGATCAACGGGTGCATGGGAACGATCATGCCACTGGCGGAAACCTCGGCGTGCCTGACGCTGACGCTCCTGAACGACGCAGAGTACATGGCGTTCTGCGAGTCGGACTTTGTGGTGATTCCCTCCGGCGTGCTGCTGGCGAACATCTCGGGCGTTCCGGTATTCCTGAACGACCCGACCTATCCGCATGATGGCGTCATCACCCTCGCCCACTGCACCGCTCCCCGCAAGATGAACGGCAAAGACCTGGAGCCCGTCCGCGTCCTGACGCACTTCGAATCGGACTACGGTGCGGCTCCGAAGGTCGAGATGAAGAAGGGACAGGTGGTCACGAACATCGCGCCGGACTTCGAGCTCAAACGATGGGTTGGCCTCCGGGCGGAGATCATCGACAACCCGTTTATGGACATCTGCCGCTCACAAATCGACGTTCGATTCTCCTGCGACAGCAAACTGCTCGCCGAGCGGATGCCGGGATTCCACTGGATGACCGGCTATGGCGACTACATGAAAGAACTCGGCTACGCCTGCAAGTAGGTCGGGATCAAGTGGGAAGACCAGACGGCGTGAGTACCACGCGCTTGCAGACAGTCGCAGCTACGATTGTGGAGCCGGACACCCAACACGTCCGGCTCCGAACTTTTCATCATGGGAGGCAAGGAATGGGTACATTGCGTTCGATCATCACATTGCTCGTACTCGTGGCGCTGCCCGTGCAGGCCGCCACGACGATCTACGTATCGCCCGCCGGGAATGACGCATGGTCCGGCCGGATCTCGCAGCCGAATGCCGCAGGGAGCGATGGGCCTGTCGCCACGCTTGCGCGGGCCCGCGACATCATCCGAAAGACGAGATCGGACCAGGACCAGCCTCGCGTGCTCGTCGCCGACGGCCGCTACCCGATGACGGAGCCGTTCGTGCTGGCCCCTGAGGACAGTGGCGTCGTCTACGAGGCGGCGCCCGGCGCTCGGCCGGTATTCTCGGGTGGCAGAGTCATTCGCGAATTCGAGCAGGTGCAGAACGGACTCTGGCGGGCCCGCGTCCCCGACGTGGCTGGAGGCAAATGGTACTTCGAACAGTTGTTCGTCAACGGTCAGCGGGCCGTGCGGGCCAGGACACCCAACAAGTTCTACGTCCACATGGGCGAGACCCGCGAGACCCCCATCGAAGGCAAGCAAGGCCAGTTCCTGCGAACGACGAACGTCCCCGCCGAGACCATTGCCCCCCTGCGAGGGCTCAGCGAGGCCGAGATTCACGACGTGGTGCTCGTGGCCTATCACAAGTGGTGCATCACGCAACGGTATCTCAGAAGTGTGGACTTCGAGAAGAATCAGGTCGTCACGACGGGCGATGAGTTGAAGAGCTATTCCGGCTGGCCCGCGGGCACGCGGTTCCACTTGGAGAACTTCCAGGCCGCCCTTGACGAGCCGGGCGAATGGTTCCTCAGCCGTGACGGCGTGCTGTACTACAAGCCCCGTCCAGGCGAGGAGATGGCCAAGGTCGAGGTTGTTGCGCCCGTGGCAACGAAGCTGGTGCTCGTCGAAGGCCAGCCGCAGGCTGGCAAGAATGTCGAGCGCGTGACATTCAGGGGCTTGGCCTTCCTGGACCAGGGCTATGTGCTCCCCGATGGGGGATACGAACCCTACCAGGCGGCCTATGCCACCGAAGCGGCCGTCATGATCGACGGGGCCCGGGGTGTCGCGATCCAGAACTGCGAGATCGGCTGTGTCGGGGAATACGCGGTCTGGTTCCGCCAAGGCTGTCAGAACTGCCGGATCGAGAGATCGTATCTTCACGATCTCGGGGCCGGGGGCGTCCGCATCGGCGAGGGCGAGATCCGTCCGGACGAGGCTTCCCGTACGCACCACATCACCGTAGACAACAACATCATCCGCTCCGGCGGCAGAATTCAGGCCGAGGGCGTGGGCGTCTGGGTCGGCCACAGCAGCGACAACACGGTCACGCACAACGAGATCGCCGACTTCTTCTACACAGGACTCTCCGTCGGCTGGCGTTGGGGCTACGCGGAGAGTCTCGCCAAGCGCAACAACCTCAGCTTCAACCACGTGCATCACCTGGGCTGGGCGGTGCTCAGTGACATGGGCGGCATCTACACGCTGGGGCCCTCGGAAGGCACGGTCGTCAGCAACAACGTCTTCCACGACATCTACGCCTACTCCTACGGCGGCTGGGGTCTCTACACCGACGAGGGCAGCACGGGCATCGTCATGGAGAAGAACCTCGTCTACAACACCAAGACCGGCAGTTTCCACCAGCACTATGGCAAGGAAAACATCATTCGCAACAACATCTTCGTCAACAGCATGCTGCACCAAGTCCAGGCCAGCCGGGTCGAGGAGCACCTGTCATTCACGTTCGAGAGGAACCTCGTGTATTGGCAGACGGGTCCCCTGTTGGCGGGCCCGTGGGACAAGGTCAGGATCAACATGGACAACAATTGTTACTGGAACGCCGCGGGACAGGAGGTCCAGTTCATCGGCCTGTCGCTGGATCAGTGGCGTCAACAGGAAGGTCACGACCAACACTCGATCGTTGCCGACCCGGGGTTTGTCGACGCCAAGAACCTCAATTTCCATCTGAAAACCGGGTCGCCTGCGTTGAAGATCGGTTTCGTTCCGTTCGACTACGCCAAAGCGGGCGTCTACGGCGATCCGGCCTGGATCGCAAAGGCGAATGATGCGAAGTATCCGCCTCTCGAGTGGCCTCCCGAAGCCCCGCAAGGTGCCCAATGAGAAACCCACACTCGACGATCTTATCCTCGATTCTTGTCGTTGCGGGCCTCCTGGGCGTGGTCTTGCCCGCAGGAGCGGTGACGATTTACATTTCTCCCCAGGGGAACGATGCGTGGT
>JBDKRX010000029.1:0-3547 GCA_039683175.1 Phycisphaerales bacterium | reverse complement strand
GGCATCGCGATCCCGCACCCGCGCCGGCCGTTGCCCGATGCGATCTCCGGGCCGATCCTCGTCGTGGCCAAGACCCCGCAGGGCATCGCCTTCGGCGCCCCCGACGGCCGGATGACCACGCTGCTGTTCCTGACGGCCTCGCAGGACGACCGCCACCACCTGCACGTCCTGGCGCGCCTGTGCCGGATGCTCCACGATGAGCACTTTCCCGCCCGCCTTGAAGAGGCCGAAACGCCCGCGGAGATGATCGAACTGCTGACCGGACGCGAGAGTGAAGTCCTTTCCCAATAGATGTGTCGTCATGCAGGTGAAGACGGATTTTGATATTGTCGTGATCGGAGGTGGCATCGTCGGGCTGGCCTGCGCGCACAAGATCGCGCGGGCTCATCCGGGCCTTCGAATCGCTGTGCTGGAGAAGGAGGGCCGGTTGGCCGCTCATCAGACGGGGCGCAATTCCGGCGTGATCCATTCCGGGCTTTACTACAAGCCCGGATCGGTGAAGGCCGCGATGTGTACCGCCGGACGCAGGGAACTCATCGACTTCGCCAAATCGCACGGCATCCGTCACGACATCTGCGGCAAGATCATCGTCGCTACCGACCCGTCCGAGCTGTCTGCCTTGGAGCGGATTCAGCAGAACGGCCTGGCGAATGGGGTCGAGGGGCTCTCGCGAATCGGGCCCGAACGCATCAAGGAGATCGAGCCTTTCGCCGCCGGGATCGCGGCCCTCCACGTGCCGTCGGCCGGCATCATCGACTTCGTCGCGGTGGCGAACCGGCTCGCGGAACTGATCCGAGACGCGAGCAGCCGCAACAAGGTGCTTGTCTACCACCGGGTCCTGGGCTTCGACAGGCATGATTTCTACACGAACGTGCTGACGACCAAGGGGCCGTTCAGCACGCGATACATCATCAACTGCGCCGGCCTGCAGTCCGACCGGGTCGCGAGGCTGGATGGTATCGATCCGCCCGTTCGGATCGTCCCGTTCCGAGGCGATTACTCGATCCTGAGCAGCGCCGCCTCAGGCAGGGTGCGAAACCTCATCTACCCCGTGCCGAACCCTCAATTCCCCTTCCTTGGCGTGCACTTCACCCGAATGGTGGACGGATCCGTAGAATGCGGTCCGAATGCGGTTTTTGCGTTCAAACGGGAAGGGTATGGCAGGACCGAGGTGAGCCTCCGCGACACATGGGAGTCGTTTTCCTATCCGGGTACCTGGTTGCTTTTCGCCCGGCACTGGCGGTACGGCCTGGGCGAGTACGCACGGGCGTTCCGAAAGAGGCTTCTGGTCGAGCAATTGCAGCGGCTGGTCCCCTCGTTGACGCTGGAGGACATCCAGCCGGGCAAGTCCGGGGTCCGCGCCCAGGCCCTCGGGCCCAAGGGCGACCTCGTGGACGACTTTAAGATCGAGGTCCGAGGCAATGCCATCCACGTGCTGAACGCCCCATCGCCGGCCGCCACGGCGTCGCTGGCGATCGGCAATCACATCAACCAGGTGGCCACCGAGCGGTTTGGGTTGTAGAAATGGAATTCCGTGAAATACCGGAGTGGGCCTGGGGCCTGCGGCATTCCGGTTGTTGGAAGGGCTGAGAATGGTCGATCTTGAAAACAAGGACTATGTCGTCGTCCTGCAGTGTCACATCGTGAAGGAGCGGTGTCCGGGCTATCTGTGCGAGAAGGCCTTTCACGAACGGGCAGGAGGGTTCGCGGACTACCCGAAGGATCGGCCCATCCGGTATCTGAGCCTCACCTGTGGCGGCTGCTGTGGCCGGGCAAGCCATCGCAAGCTGACGAATCTGCTCAGGACGATTGCCAAAAAGGAGGGGATCGCCAAAGAGCGGATCGTGGTTCAACTGTCGTCGTGCATGGTCAATGACAACTACCACGCTCCGCCCTGTCCCCACCTGAGTTATATCAAGACCCTGATCGAGCGAATCGGGCTCGACGTGCGGGAAGGGACGGTCATCAGCGAGAAATCCGAGCGCCGGCGCAAGGGGGGGACGTACCGTCGGTAGGGCACTACGCCATCGGGCAGGAGAATTAGGGGTTCTCCTGCAAGAAAAGTCGGATATTATTCTTGCAGAGCGATGGTTTCGTTGATAGGCTCATGCTATTGTTGTGAAGGACGGTCTTGCATGGTGTGTTCTGAGTGTGGAGTTGTGTGCTGACTGATGACTCGATTTCCTGCCCTTGATCCCCTCTTCTCCGCGAAATCCACTGGTACAGGGCTGGTGGCTGCTTGGGATGCAGGTGCAGGCGGATTGCTGTGTGGCGGCCCGCGTCCGATCTGTGCAGGCTGCATGCGTTGACGTGATAAAGGAGAGAAAGACAATGAACATCTATGTGGGAAACCTGGCATTTGCAGTTACCGATGACGACCTGCAGCAGCTCTTTGGGGCGCATGGCGATGTGGCAAGCGCCAACGTCATCAAAGACCGGTTCAGCGGCGAGTCCCGCGGATTTGGTTTTGTCGAGATGCCCTCGCGGGAAGATGCGATGGCCGCGATTGAGGCGCTGAACGGGACCGATTTCAAGGGCAGGTCCATCACGGTCAACGAAGCCAAGCCGAAGGCCCCGAGAGAAGGCGGCCGGCAGGGCGGCGGCGGACGCGGCGACCGTCGGTACTAAGCACCGGAGAGGATTCACCGCCGGCGGCGGGTCTGCGCCAGATGCGAAATGCACGGACGCGGGCCTTTTCCATCCTTCCAAGACACAGCACCATCGGGGGCGCAGATGGCTTTGCGTTCTCGATTGCCCGGGATCGGGTTCTGTAGTAACGGCAGGATCTGCCTGCCAAGAAAACCATCATTTGTCTACCCTGACGGGCTTGCGACTCGTGCGGTCGGAGGTTGACAGCCCCTTGAGCCGAGCCTGACAGACGCCCACCAACCCTGTCCCCACGACTACAGGACTTGCCTGCCCTCTCCCTTCTGGATGAGGGGAACATACGTCTCGAGTTCACGAAGCGTCGCCGCGTCGGTCAGGTCGATCACCTTTCTCTTCTCATGCGACATATATGCGGCCATGATGAGCAGGGTAATGAGCTTGCCGTATTCCAGGTTCAGCAGCGCATCGCGCCCCTGTTCGAACGCCGCCAAGGCGTCGAGCCACTCGGAGACATAGCCGTACAGGCCGGCTTCATCCGGCTGGAGGATCAACGACCCGCGAGTCGCCTGAGACTTCTCCAGGGCCAGTTCGCTGTCGATGACGGCCGTGGCCGCTGCGTCGCTGATGAACAGGCCCGCCGGCGACTGGAGCGAGTTGACTGTGTACGAGTAGCCCGGTCCGAACGTCTCCATGAGCAACCGCAGCCCGGGGGCGTCGTACATCCACGAATTGGTGGCCTGGACGACACTGTGCTGTTTGGTTTGCGGGTCCTCGAATTCAATAGCGACGCTGGAATAATCCTCGGCGGGGATCTGTGAGTAGTCGACGCCCCGTTTCTTGAGCTGTCCCAGCCAGGGCTCCTTGCCCCATTTCAGAAGGGCCATCGTAGCGTTGACCCGGAGGGGTCTGAGGTAATTCACCGGCTTGCCGGAGGGAGTCA